>NZ_CAKKTL010000179.1:0-2904 GCF_920664355.1 Protofrankia sp. CiP1_Cm_nod2 | reverse complement strand
GAACACACCGGTTCGCCGAACACACCGGTTCGCTGGGCGTCCGTCAGCTCATGGCCGTCTGCCGGACATCTCGTGAGTGGACGATGCCGATGTGGGTCAGCCTCCGATGTGGGTCAGCCGCTACACGGTAACCATTGCACACGGTTGCTGATCGTATGCGAAATGGTGTGCGTCAGCTGTCGTATACGAGCCGTCGGGTGCGCCGCGCGCATGGACCGGACGTCACCCGCCGGGCGATGATTGCGTCGGGTGATGATTCCGGCGGGTGATGGTTCCGGGAGAGCGCGACGCCGGTCAGAGGACGTTGCGGTGTACAGCGTTGTCGACGTGAACGCGTCCCGGCGGTGCTGGCCGGCACCGGCCGGGGCTGGCCGGCGTAGCCGGCGGAGCGCCGGCGGTGAGCAGTACGGCCGTGGTGAGCGGCAGAGGGGAGAGCCGTGCCCGAACACGCCCCGAACCACGCGCAGGCGGCCCCGGGTCACGCGAAGGCGCTGACGGCCGCGGAACCGGACGTGCTGGCAGTCGCGAGGGCGCCCGCGACCAGGGCCTGCGCGCGGTCCGTATCCGCTCCCGCCGCTCCCGCGTTCGCGTATACGGGTGTCACCCAGGAGGCGGGCACGGCGGACGCGCTGGAAGCGGACACGGGCGCTGGCACGGCAGGCGTGAGCCCGGCGGGCGCGCGTATGGCGGATGCGGACACGGCAGGCGTGAGCCCGGTGGGCGTGAACACGGCGGATGCGGAGACGGCGGATGCGGAGACGGTGGGGGCGCCGCTTTCCGCGGGCTCTCCTGCCGTCATCCGCCGGGGGCTGGCCATCCTCGGCACGGGGATCCGGGACGAGCCCCGGGTGTTCGCCGTCGCGGTCGTCGGCAGCGGCCTGTTCGGCCTGATGATGGTGGCGAGCGCGGTGGTGCTCGGCGAGGTCGTCGACAGGGTCGTGCTGCCGTCCTTCACGACCGGCCGGGCCGGCGCCGGCGGCCTCGCGCTGGCCGCGGTCGTCCTGTTCGCGGTCGGGGCGGCCCGGGCCGCCGGGATGTTCGTACGCCGGCTCGGCGGCGGTGTGATGGCCTTCCGGCTACAGGCCGCCTGCCGCCGCCGCGTCGTCCGGCAGTACCTGCGGCTGCCGCTGTCCTGGCACCAGCGCCATCCGACCGGCCTGCTGCTGTCGAACGCGAACGCCGACGTCGAGGCGAGCTGGGCGCCGGTCCTCCCGCTGCCGTTCGCGGTGGGGGTGCTGGGCGCGCTGGTCGTCGCCCTGACAGTGCTGATAGTGACGGATCCGCTGCTCACCGGTGTGGGATGCGTCGTCTTCCCGGCCTTCGGCGCTGTCAACATCGTCTATGGCCGGAAGATCTCCCCGTTGCTCGCCCGCGCCCAGCAGCTGCGGGCGGAGGTCAGCGGGCTCGCGCACGAGTCCTTCGACGGCGCGCTGGTGGTCAAGACAACGGGCCGGGAGGACGACGAGACGGCCCGGTTCGCCCGCAAGGCGGACGAGCTGCGCGCGGCGATGGTGCGCGCCGGGCAGGTCCGGGGGCTGTTCGACCCGGTGATGGACGCGTTGCCCAACATCGGCGTGCTGGTCGTCCTGCTGGTCGGGACGGCCCGGATCGCCGCGGGCGACCTGGCGGTCGGGGAGCTGATCCGGGTCGCCTACCTGTTCACGCTGCTGGCGTTCCCGCTGCGGGCGATCGGCTGGGTGTTCGGCGAGCTGCCCCGGTCGGTCGTCGGCCACCGCCGGGTGAGCACGGTGCTGCGGGCCCGTGACGACCAGCGTTTCGGCTCGGAGTCCGTGCCGGGACGCGCGCCGGTGGCGCTGGCGGTGGACGCCGTCTCCTACACCTATCCACGGCCGTCCCCACGGCCGGCCCCACGGCCGTCCGTGGGGCCGCTCACCGAGGGTGGGGCGCCGGCGGCCACCGCGGTGGCCGTTTCGCCCCCGGAGAGCCCGGCGCTGGAACGTCCGACGCTGGACAGGGTGAGCTTCGAGGTGCCGGCGGGCCGGGTGGTGGCGCTGGTGGGACGGACCGGTGCGGGCAAGTCCACACTGGCCGGCCTGCTGGTCAGGCTGTACGACCCCGACAGCGGGGCGGTCCGCGTGGACGGGGCCGACCTGGCGGAGCTCGCCCGCGACGAGGCCGCCGCGGTGGCCGCCCTCGTCCCCCAGCAGGCGTTCCTGTTCGACGACACCGTCCGCGCCAACGTCACCCTCGGCTCCGAGGTGGGCGACGAGGCGGTCTGGGAGGCGCTCGCGCGCGCCCAGGCGGACGGTTTCGTCGCCGCGCTGCCCGCCGGGCTGGACACGCGGGTCGGCGAGCGGGGCACGACGCTCTCGGGCGGCCAGCGGCAGCGGATCGCGCTGGCCCGCGCGCTGGTCCGCCGGCCCCGCCTGCTGGTGCTCGACGACGCGACGTCCAGCGTCGACCCGCGGGTCGAGTCGGCGATCCTCGCGGGGCTGCGGGCGCGGGCGGGCGCGTCCACGGTGGTCGTCGTCGCGCACCGGCGGGCGACGATCGAGCTCGCCGACGACGTCGTCTACCTGGAGCGGGGACGGGTCGCCGGGCACGGCAGCCACCGGGAGCTGATGGCCACCGCTCCCGGTTATGCGGCGTTGCTGTCCGCATATGATCTGGCGGATGTGGGCGGCGGCCAGCCCGAGGACGCGGGGCTGCCGCGATGAGCGCGCGCTGGCCGGCGGAGTGGGTGCGCACGGTCGGTGACGTCGGGCCGGCGTGGTGAGTACCGCCGCCGTGCCCACACCCCGTGATCCGCGCAGTGCCCCGGGCAGTGGGCCGGGCAGTGGGCCGGGCAGCGGGCCGGAGCCGGCGGCGGCCCCGCCGCCGCGGCCCCGGGAGCCGCTGTGGGCCGCGGTGGGCCGGATCCGCCGGCTCGCGCCGGAGCTCACC
>NZ_CAKKTL010000178.1:2216-11085 GCF_920664355.1 Protofrankia sp. CiP1_Cm_nod2 | reverse complement strand
GCTGGGCCAAGGGCCCGGACGGCTACCGCTACAAGGACGGCCGGAAGCTGACGCTGACCTACCTCATCACCGCCTCGACCCCCGGCGAGCAGCTGCTCCAGGACCAGCTCAAGAAGAGCGGCATCGACCTGCAGCTCAAGGTCGTCACCAGCGCGCAGCTCACCCAGCTGACCACCGCCGGCGAGTTCGACCTCGCGGGCAGCTACCTGACCCGGGGTGACCCGAGCGTGCTCGGCTCGACCCTCGACCGGGCCGTCACGAAGAACTACGCCACCGTGTACTCCCAGGACGACGCCACGGCCGCCGAGGTCAGCAAGCTGTTCGCCCGCGGGCTGAACACGATCGACCCCGCCCAGCGCGCCGCGGCCTACAAGGATCTGCAGGACTACCTGATCGACCACGGGGTCGTCTTCCCGACCTACGACCGGGTGCAGGTGGCCGGGCTGTCGAACAAGGTCCACGGGTTCGCCTGGACCTCCGAGAGCTTCCTGCGCGCCAACGACATCTGGCTGTCGAAGTGACCCGACGGCCGTGATGTTCAGATATCTCGCCGGTAGGCTCGCCCAGGCACTGCTGGTGCTCTGGGCGGCCTACACGGTCACCTTCGTCATCCTGCACGTGCTGCCGAGCGACCCGGTCACCCTGCAGCTCGCCGCCGGCGGGGTCGACGTCAGCCAGCTCACCCCGGGCCAGCTGCACTCCATGGAGGCGCGGTACGGGCTCGACGAGCCCGTGCTCACGCAGTACTTCGGCCGGCTGTGGGACGCCCTGCACCTCGACTTCGGCATGTCGCTCACCCAGAACGTCTCCGTCGGCACCCTCGTCTCCGACCGGCTGCCCTCGACGATCGTGCTGGCCCTGGTCTCCGTCGGACTGTTCCTGGTGTTCGGCGTCGGGCTGGCCTACCTGGCCTCGTACGTCCAGTGGCTCCCGGCCCGGGTGCTGCTGCGGCGGCTGCCCGCCGTGGGCATCTCGCTGCCGACGTTCTTCGTCGGGCTGCTGCTCATCCAGGTGTTCGCCTTCTCCCTCGGCTGGCTGCCGGCCAGGGGCACCGAAGGATGGCGCAGCGTGGTGCTGCCGGCGGTCACCCTGGCGCTTCCCGGGTCGGCGATGCTCGCCCAGGTGCTCATCCGCAGCCTCGGCGACACCTGGCAGGAGCCGTACATCGTCACCGCCAGGGCCAAGGGGCTGTCGCGCTGGGCGGTCCAGCTGCGGCACGCGTTCCGCAACGCGGCCCTGCCCGCGCTCACCCTGCTGGGCGTGCTCGTCGGCTACACGGTGACCAACGCGGTCGTCGTCGAGACCGTCTTCTCCCGCAACGGGATCGGCCAGCTGGCCCAGCAGGCCGTCCTCGGCCAGGACGTGCCCGTCGTCCAGGCCGTCATCGTCATCGCAGCGGCGATCTTCGTCGCGGTCAATCTGGTCGTCGACCTGCTCTACTCGTTCCTCGACCCTCGCGTCGCCCACACGGCCCGGGTCACCTAGGGTCACTGAGGCAGGAATCATGTCCGAGAACATCCTGGTCAAAGGCCCGGGGCAGGCTGCCGTGGGCGCCCCCTCGGCCCCGGTACCCGCGTCCGCCGTGCTCCCGGTGCCGGCCGCGGACGATGCCAGCGCCAGCGCCGGCTCCCGCCCCGATGCCGGGAGCGGCCCCGACGCCGGGAACGGCCCTGGCTGGACGGACACCGGCGACGGCCGCCCTGGCGAACGGCATCCGGCGGGTGGGCGCCTCCGGCGGCCCGCGGCCGCGGCATACGAGGTGGCACGGCCGTTCCTGCGCCGGCCGGGGTTCGTCCTCGCCGCCGCGTTCATCGTGTTCGTCGTGGTCTCGGGGCTGTTCCCCGGGCTGTTCACCTCGTACGACCCGACCGCGACCGCGCCGGCGGAGAAGCTGCGCGGGCCAGGGCTGGAGCATCTCTTCGGCACCGACGAACTGGGCCGGGACCTGTTCTCCCGGGTCCTCCACGGCTCGGCCCTGACGATCAGGGCCACCGGGGGAGCCGTGCTGATCGCGGTCGTGGCCGGGCTGGCCATCGGGGTCATAGCCGGGTTCCTGGGCGGGTGGATCGACAGCCTGCTCATGCGCACGGTCGACGTCGCGCTCGCGCTGCCGCTGCTCCTGCTGGCGCTGGCGATTGTCACCGCGCTGGGCTTCGGGACGCTGCCGGTGGCGATAGCCGTCTCGGTGGGCATCGTGCCCGGGTTCGCGCGCACGACCCGGGCGGAGGTGTTCCGGGTCAAGGGGCAGGCGTACGTCGAGGCCGCCCGCACCGGCGGCGCCTCATGGCTCAGGGTGATGTGGCGCCATGTCCTGCCGAACTCGTGGGGCCCGGTGATGGTGCTGGCCATCCTCGACTTCGGCACCGCCGTGCTGAGCATCTCCTCGCTGAGCTTCCTGGGCTTCGGGGCCCCGCCGCCCGCCGCCGAGTGGGGGACGCTGATCTCCAGCGGCCGTAACTACCTGGTCACCAGCCCATGGCTGTCGCTGCTGCCGGGCCTGTTCGTCGGCCTGGTCGTGTTCGGCCTCAACCACGTCGCCCGGACTCTCGAGGAGGTGCGCCCGTGAGCGAGGGAGCCGAGCGAGCGGAGTCGTCGCCCGGCGCAGCCGGGCAGCTGCGGAGCGAGGGAGCGACGCAGCGGACCGGAAATGAGGCGCGCGAGGGAGCCGAGGGAGCCGAGGGAGCCGGGGGAGCCGAGGGAGCGACGCGGCGGACCGGGGGCGCAGCGGGCGAGGGGGCCGGCGCGAACATCGTGGAGCTGGCCGGGCTGTCGGTCGGCTACCGCAGCCGGGGGCGGACGGCCCTCGCGGTCGACGGCCTGGACCTTACGATCGCGCCCGGCGAGACCGTGGCCATCGTCGGCGAGTCCGGCTCGGGCAAGACCACCACCGCCAACGCCATCCTGGGGCTGCTGCCGGCCAACGGGCAGGTCGTCGCGGGTTCGATCCGGGTGGCCGGCACCGACATCACCACGGCCCGGGAACGCACCCTGCGGGCGGTCCGCGGCAGCGTCGTCGGGCTCGTCCCGCAGGATCCGATGGTCGGTCTCAACCCGACGATGCGCGTCGGCGGCCAGGTGGCCGAGGCCGTCCGCCGGCGCGGCGTGGACAGGCGGCTGGTGCCCGCCGAGGTGGTCGAGGCCCTGGAACGGGCCGGGCTGGACGAGCCGGTGCTGCGCGCCCGGCAGTACCCGCACGAGCTCTCCGGTGGCATGCGGCAGCGGGTGCTCATCGCCATCGCGCTGGCCGGGCATCCCCGCCTCATCGTCGCCGACGAGCCGACGAGCGCGCTGGACGTCACCGTGCAGCGCACGATCCTCGACCATCTCGGGCGTCTCGTCGCCGAGACGGGCACCTCCCTGCTGATCATTACCCACGATCTCGGGGTCGCCGCCGACCGCGCCGACCGGGTGGTCGTCATGCAGCACGGGCGGGTGGTCGAGCGCGGCGATCCGGAATCGATCATGCTCGCCCCCCGCGACCCGTACACCCGGCACCTCATCGAGGCCGCCCCGGCGCTGTCGCACTCCGGGCAGGTCGTCCCCCGCTTCACCGAGGTCGCCCCGGCGCCGGAGATCCTACGGCTGGAGGCCGTCACCAAGGACTTCCGCCTGCCCAGGACGTCCGGCGGCGACCGGGTCTTCCGGGCGCTGGAGGACGTCACGCTCTCGGTGCGGGCCGGGCAGACCCTGGGCCTGGTCGGCGAGTCCGGCTCGGGCAAGACCACCGCGCTGCGCATCGCCATGGCCCTGGACAAGCCCACCAGCGGACGGGTGTTCCTGGACGGGAAGGACATCACCGCCGCCGGCTGGTCGCAGCTGCGGCCGCTGCGCCGGCGGTTCCAGCTCGTGCACCAGAACCCGTACTCCTCGCTGGACCCGCGGTTCAGCGTCGAGGAGAGCATCGCCGAACCGCTGGTCTCCTTCCGGGTCGGCAACCGGGCCAGCCGGGCCGTCCGGGTTCGTGAGCTGCTCGACCAGGTCGCCCTGCCGGCGGATTTCCGTGACCGCAGGCCGCGGGAGCTCTCCGGCGGGCAGCGCCAGCGGGTGGCGATCGCCCGGGCGCTCGCGCTCGGGCCCGAGCTGGTCTTCCTCGACGAGCCCGTCTCCGCGCTCGACGTCTCCGTGCAGGACCAGATCCTGGGGCTGCTCACCGGGCTTCAGCGGGAGCTCGGGGTCAGCTACTTCTTCATCTCCCACGACCTGGCGGTCGTCGCCCAGCTCTCGCACGAGGTCGCCGTGCTGCGCCGCGGCCGGATCGTCGAGAGCGGCCCGGCCGCGGCCGTGTTCGCCGCGCCCGAGCAGGAGCACACCCGTGAGCTGCTCGGCGCCATCCCCGGGCAACGGTTCGCCGCCGCGCTGGCCGCGGCCGCCCGACCGGAGGGAGCACCGGCGAGGATCCCGCCGCCGGGAACGGACGGGATTCCGGTGGGACCGGAGTAGCTCCGGCCCCACCGGGACCGGAGAGGATCCGTCCGGGATCGGCGGAGACCCCGTTGACACCGTAGGCCGTGTCTGATGGATGGTGGTTGGTCTGGTGACTGGTGGTCGTCCGGGCGCCGCCCGTCCGACCGAACATCCGTCCGACCGAACATCCGTCAGGCACGGCAACAGGTGTCCATCGGAGGTTCCCGGGCGGATTCCCGTTCGGGCTTCCTGTCGAATGCCCGTACGAAAAGCCTGCGACAGGCCTGTGACAGGCTCGTGAAGGGCCCGTGCGAAAGGAAGGTAGTGCCATCAGCGGCAGGTACGTAGTCATCGGGGCCGGCGCGGTGGGCGCGACCGTTGCCGCGCAACTGGACGGCGCCGGGATCGCGGTCGTCGCGGTGGCCAGGGGTGCGAACCTCGAGGTGTTGCGATCCCAGGGCCTGCGCTACATCCGGCCGGACGGCGACCGGCGGGTCGCGCTTGAGGTCGCAGGCGGCCCGGACGAGGTCGACCTGCGCGCGGACGACGTGCTGGTGCTCGCCAGCAAGTCGCAGGACTCCGAAGCGCTGCTGCAGCAGTGGGCGTGGCGCCCGGTGGACGTGCACGGCAGCGTGCGCACAGCCGCGGAGGTGCTGCCGGTCCTGCTGTTGCAGAACGGCCTGGACAACGCCCGGACGGCGCTGCGGCGGTTCGCCACGGTGATCGACGCGGTGGTCATCATCCCGTCCTCGCACCTGCGGCCGGCGGAGGTGATCTCCCCGGGCGCGCCGATCGCCGGCGCCTTCTACCTCGGCCGTGCCGGCCGCGTGCCGCGGGGGAGCGACCCGGTCGAGCCGGGCCCGACGGTGACGAACCCGGTGGTGGACCCGGCCGTGGAGCGCGTCGCGGCCGAGCTGCGCCGGGCCTCCTTCGCCGTCCAGGTGGTCGCGGACATCGCCCGTTGGAAGGCCGGCAAGCTGCTCGGCAACCTGGCCTACAACCTCGACGCGCTCTACGCGCCCAGCGAGCTGCGCGACACCGCGTCGGCCGCGCTGGTGGACGAGGCTCGGGCGGTGTTCGCCGCCGCCGGCATCGAAGCCGCCGACGTGCAGACGGACGGTGGCCTCGACCTGTCCCAACTGGTCGTGCACGACATCCCCGGCCATCAGCGGCAGGGCAGCTCCACCTGGCAGAGCCTGGCCCGCGGCGGCTCGGTCGAGTCGGACTTCCTCAACGGCGAGATCGTGCTGCTCGCCCGCCTGCACGGCCTGGACGCGCCGGTCAACGCCGGGGTGCAGCAGCGGATCGCCACGGCGTCGCTGACCGGGACACCTCCCGGCGGCCTTGGCCAGGCCGACCTCGCCGCCCTGCTGGCGTCGGCGGGCCACGCCCCGGCAAGCGCGGGCGAAGCCGCCGGGGCGACCGATAAACCTTCTGTGGCATTCAGCGAACAGTCTATTGCGGAAGGTGAAGATATCGTGACGGTTGGTGAGTCCACTGTGACGGCTGGCGAACACACGGGGACGATCGGTGAAACTGGCGGGACGGTCGGCGAACCCGCCGACCAGTCCGGCTCCCGGCACGGCGATTCCGACCGCTCCAACCAGTCCGGCCGCTCCGGCCGGCCGGTGGTGCTCGTCGATGCCAAGCAGCTGCACGACGAACTGTCGTCGGCCGCGCCACCGCTGCTGCTCGACGTCCGCTGGGCTCTCGGTGATCCGCACGGCCGCGAGCACCACCGGGACGGTCATCTGCCGGGCGCGGTCTACGTCGACCTCGACACCGAGCTCGCCGCCACGCCGGGCGGGACCGCCGGCCGGCACCCGCTCCCCGACATCGCCGCGCTGCAACGCTCGGCCCGGGCCTGGGGGCTGACCGCCGGGCGGCCGGTGGTGGTCTACGACGACAACGGCGGGCAGTCGGCGGCCCGGGCATGGTGGCTGCTGCGCTGGGCGGGCGTGACCGACGTGCGCATCCTCGACGGTGCCCTGACCGCCTGGCGGGAGGCCGGCTTCCCGCTCGAGACCGGCGAGACCGTCCCGGCGCCCGGGGACGTCGAGCTCACCGCCGGGCACCTGCCGGTGCTCGACGCCGACGCCGCCGCCCACCTGGCCGGCACCGGCGTCCTGCTCGACGCCCGCGCGCCGGAGCGTTACCGCGGCGAGGTGGAGCCGGTCGACCCGCGCGCCGGGCACATCCCCGGCGCGGTCAGCGCGCCGACCGGGGAGAACCTGGACGGCGGCGGGCGCTTCCTGTCCGAGGACCTGCTGCGCGCCCGCTTCACCGCGCTCGGTGCCGGTGCCAGCGCCGGTGACGCGCGGCCGGTCGGGGTCTACTGCGGCTCCGGGGTGACCGCCGCCCACCAGATCGCCGCGCTCGCCGTGGCCGGCATCGACGCCGCCCTCTTCCCCGGCTCCTGGTCAGCCTGGTCCTCCGACCCCACCCGCCCCGTCGCCACCGGCGAGCGGTCTCCCGTCCGGGCTGAACAGCCCGACGATCATCGGGCCACCGGCTCGGAAGGTCCGCCGGTAGACTCCCAGCCATGACCACCGCCGGCCGCGTCACCGCCGACCCCGCCATCATGGCGGGCGCACCGACGATTCGCGGTACCCGAATCACCGTGTCCGCGGTGCTGGGCCAGCTCGCGGCTGGCTCGACGGTCGATGAGCTGCTCGCCGACTACCCGTCACTCACGCGCGACGACGTGCTCGCGGCTCTCGCGTTCGCCGCGGAGACGATGCCGCAGGAGCGCCCGTTCATCGCCGCATGAGGATCCTCGTCGACGAGAACCTCTCGCCACGGGTCGCCGAGCTGCTGCGCGACAAGGGCATCGACGCGACGCACGTCCTCGAGCACGAGCTTGGCGGTTCTCCAGACACCGAGGTCAGCGCGTTCGCCGTCACCGAGGGGCGTTCGATCATCTCCGCCGACAGCGATTTCACCACTCTGCTCGCGCTCAGTCGTGGCACCGCTCCCTCGCTCGTCCTGCTCCGGTCCGGCGACCAGCTCAAGCCGGACGCGCAAGCCGCCCTGCTGCTGGCCAACCTGCCTGCGCTAGAAGCCGACCTCGAACAGGGCGTCGTCGTATCGCTCAGCGCGACCCATGTGCGGGTTCGTCGACTCCCACTTCGCTGAGTGCCGCTACTCCCGATCCGGCATCCCCCTGCTCCCACCCTCTCACCGGCTCGCCCTGCTCGGCCTGGCCCTGCTCGGCCTGGCCCGGCTCATCAGCTCGACCTGCTCGCTCCGGTCTCCCGCGATCATCCCCCGCCCGGCAGCCCCCGCCCCTGTCGCCGCCGCCCTCCGTCTCCTGGCAGGCCCTCCCGATGTCCCGCCCGCGCCGGGTAACGAGTATGTAAGTGGCTGCTGTAGCAGCCACTTGCTCTCTCGTTACTGTGACCGCCTCGGTCTCGAGGCGTCGAAGCCGAAGCCGACGCCGGCGCAGCCCCCTCCCTTTCCCCAGGCTTCCTTTTCCCGCCACTCCTTGACCGGCGAGGGAAAAGGGATCATGACAGCACGTGCGTGAGTGGCTGCTCCCTCGATCTCAATATCCTGATCAGGTCAGGATGTGTGATCGGGCTCGTGGGTGGGGGCGACGTGGCGGGAGATTCTGGTGGGAGTACTCGGGCTGCGGGGGGTGCAGGGGATTTTGACTATGAGGCGCACGGTGACGGCTACGCTCGGCGGCGCCGTACCGATCCGCGTATCGCGGCCCTGATCCATGCTGCGCTCGGCGATGCCCGGACCGTGCTCAACGTGGGCGCCGGCGCGGGCTCCTACGAACCGGCTGACCGCCACGTCGTCGCGGTCGAGCCGTCCGCGGCGATGCGCTCCCAACGGCCGCGTCACCTTGCCCCCGCGATCGACGCGACCGCCGAGGAACTGCCGTTCGACGACGGCAGCGTCGACGCGGCCATGGCCACCGTGACGGTCCACCAGTGGGCCGACCCCGACCGCGGGCTGCGGGAGATGCGCCGGGTCAGCCGCGGACCGGTCGTCGTGCTCACCTTCGACGGCGACACCCTCGACCAGTTCTGGCTGGCTGACTACATTCCGCAGCTCATCGCGGCCGACCGGCCACGCTACCCGGCCATCGGGCACATCCGTGCCGTCCTCGGCGGCGCGAGCACGGTGACCCCGGTCCCGGTGCCGATCGACTGCGTGGACGGGTTCACCGAGGCGTACTACGCCCGCCCGGAGGCGTTCCTCGACCCGGCGGTGCGCCGCTCCCAGTCCGTGTGGGGCTTCGTCGACGCCGACATCGCCGAACGCGCGGTCGCCCGACTGCGCCACGACCTCGAGTCAGGCACCTGGGATCGCCACTACGGTGCGTTACGACACCAGCCCGAATTCCATGGCTCCCTGCGGCTCGTCACCGCCCTCCCACCCAGCGACACAGCACAGGCCGACTGAGCCGCCAGCCAAAACTGGCCAGACGGTGCCACGCCGGCCAACGTCAGCCCGT
>NZ_CAKKTL010000178.1:0-1861 GCF_920664355.1 Protofrankia sp. CiP1_Cm_nod2 | reverse complement strand
CCGCCGGCCCGTCCGCCCGTCCGCCGCGCTCAAGCGGTCCGGCGGCGTTGCCTCGGAATCGCCCGGACACGACGACCAGGGCCAGTTCAGGCCGACATGGCACCAGTTGAAAACCTTCTATATTAGTAGATATCACCCCTGTGGACGAATGTTATCCACAGGGGTGGCCGAGATGCACAGTCAGGAAATGCCCGACACATGGAGAGACATCCTCCTTGATCAGGATGGTGTCGTACGGCTGGAAGTGGCGGTTCGTGCCCTCGGCCGGCCGGCCGTCCGCCATCGGCTCGTGACCGGCGCCTGGCAACGGGTGCACCTACGGGTGCTCGTCACCCACAGTGGCCCGCTCTCCCCACCGCAGACGCGGTGGGCGGCCGTACTGCACGCGGGAGCCGATGCGGTACTCAGCCATGCCACCGCCGCCGAGCTGGGCGGGCTGCAGGGCTTCCCGTCACGAACGATCCACGTCAGCGTGCCGAACGCGCACCAGGCGCCTGCCGTCCCCGGTGTACGGGTCCATCGCCGCCGCGGCCTGGGCGCCGACGGCATCCTCCCGGCCGTGCGTCCACACCGCATGCGTATCGAACACGCGCTGCTCGACATGGCGTCGACCGCGACCAGCGAGGACGCGGCCAGAGCGGTGCTGGCCGCCGGCGTCCAGCAGCGGCTGACAACCGCCGCACGGCTGCGGGCCGTCCTCGACCGGCTTGTCCGGGTCAGATGGCGGCGTCTCATCAGTGAAACCCTCGCGGACGTCGAGGGCGGCTCCCATTCGCTGCCCGAACTGCGTTTCGTCCGCGCGCTGCGCGCGGCGTCCATACCGCTGCCGGACCGGCAGGTGGCCCGGCAGCGAGCGAGCGGACGCTGGTATCTGGACGCCCACTGGGAACACGCCCGCCTGACAGTGGAGATCGACGGCACCGGCCATCTCGACCCCCGCACCTGGCTGGCCGACCTCGCCCGCGGCAACGAGCTGACCCTCGCCGGCGACCGCGTCCTACGCTTCCCGTCCTTCGCCGTCCGTGACCACCCCGACGACGTCGTGGCCCACATAGCCCTCGCACTCACCAGCCCACTCACGAACACGATCATGACAACGAGGGGACAGGTGGCTGCCACAGCAGCCACTTACACACTCAATCGTGTGATCTGACGCGGCGTTGGGGTCTTTTTGGATCTTGACTGGTGGGGGTGCCGGCGGTGGTGTGGGAGGGGGTCTGCTGGGGGCTGGTCCGTGTGGGTGAAGATGCCCACGGGAAGCGAAGCGGGCTAGCTCAGGCGGGTGACGGCTACGGTTACGCCCAGGGAGGTCGATGCGCCGCCGGAGTAGACGCCGAGGAGGGGTGGGACGTCGTTGTAGTCACGGCCGCGGGCCACGACCACGTGTTGCTGCCCGGCGGGGACGCCGTTGGTCGGGTCGAAGCCCCACCAGTCGCCGAGCCAGCCCTCCACCCACGCGTGGCTCTGGCCGACGACGGTCTCGCCGATCGTGGCGTCCGTGGACGGGTGCAGATAGCCGGAGACGTACCGGGCCGGTAGGCCAACGGCCCGCAGCAGCACCAGAGCCAGGTGGGCGAAGTCCTGGCAGACGCCTTCGCCCTGCTGCCAGGCGTCCACCGCGGACGTGTGCACGCCGGTCGTGCCGGGCCGGTAGGTCAGGCGCTGCCGGACCCATTCGCCGACAGCCGGGACGAACTCGGCCGGGGTGTGGCGCGCGGCGAGTTCGCGGGCCGTCTCGGCGAGCTCCGGATGGTCCGTGGTGAAGCGGCTCGGACGGATGAACTCGACGAAGCGGTCCGTGATCGACCCGTCGGCGAGGGCCTGCCAGTCCGGTCCGTCGCTCGGTCCCGGCCGGGCGGGG
>NZ_CAKKTL010000177.1:0-10790 GCF_920664355.1 Protofrankia sp. CiP1_Cm_nod2 | reverse complement strand
CCGCCGAGGCGGTCCGCGCGGCGATGGTGTCGGCCGCCCAGGTGGTCGACGGTCTGCGCGGCCAGGCCGCCCGGGTGCTGGCCGCCGAGTCGGCGGCGCGCGCGGTCGTCGACCCGGACCGCCGCGCGGAGATCACCAGCATGATCATGGGCCTGGTGAGCGCGATGACGACCGCCGCGAACGCTCTCGACGAGATGCTGGCCGCGGCCAGTGACCTGCTCGCCTCGACACCGTCGGCGCTGTCGCCGGCGGGGCCGGGGATGCCGGGGATGGGGCGCGGCGGCGAGCTCGAGCGAGGGACCGCAGCCCTGCGCGGCTTCGCCGACGGCCTGCGCGAACTCATGCGGGATGGTTCAGGCCCGTAGCCGCAGGCTTCAGGCCCGTAGCCGCAGGCCGCGGGGCGTGGGGTGGAAGCCGGCGCGTTCCAGGGCCTGCCCGAGTTCGCTGGCGCGCAGCTCGCTGGTGAGCACGGCCTGGCCGTCGGCCTTCTCCACGGACAGCTGCCCCAGCCAGCCGTCCCGCACGGCGAGCGCGAGGGCGTCGACCGCCGGCTGTACCCGTCCGGGGCCGTCGGTCCAGGTCAGCAGCGTCCGGCCGCCGCGTTCGACGTACAGCGCCAGTTCGCCGTCGACGAGCACGACGAGCGCGCCCGGCGTGCGTCCCGGCCGGTGTCCCGAAGAGCTGGCCGGCCAGGGCAGGGCGGCGCCGTAGGGGTTCGCCGGGTCGGTCGCGGCGAGCACGGTCGCGCCGGACGTCGCCGGCGTCGCCCGCAGCCGGTCGACCGCGCCGGGGACGGCGAACTGGGCCGCGCCGAGGGATTCCACGAAGTAGCCACGTCTGCACTGCCCGTTGTCCTCGAAGGCGGACAGGACGCGGTACACCCCGGCGAAACCGCCCGGGAGCCCCTCGGCCGTGACCGCGCCGCGGGTGACGATCCCGTACCGGTCGAGCAGCGTCCCGGCCTGCGCGTGGGCGCGCAGGGTCAGGTCGGGATCCCGCTCGGGCAGCAGCGACCAGCGGCCGGCCACCGTCGGCGGGCCGGTCCGTGACGGCATGCGCGGGCGGGGGACAGCCGGGCGGGAATAGCGGACCGGGCGTAACCGTGGGCTGCGCCGGGCGGTCGGATGGCTGCCGCGGCGGGCGGCCAGCGAGGCCCGCAGCGGGGCGAGGCTGTCGTTGGTGACCAGGCCCGCCCACACCAGATCCCACAGCGCGGCCGCGAGCGCGGCGTCGTCGAGGCTGGTGACCCGGTCGGAGAGGGTCCGGAAGAACAGAGCGGCCCCCGCGTCGAGGGCCTCGAGCACGGCGGCGTGCAGCGGGGTGCCCGCCGCGTCCGGGGCGGGTGGTGGCAGCAGCAGGGGGGCGCTGTCGGCGAGGACCAGGGCCAGCCAGCCGTCGTTGCCGGGCAGCCCGCCCGCGCCGGCCCACAGCACCTCACCGGACACGCACAGCTCGTCGAGCATCCCCGGCTGGTAGTCCGCCACCCGGGCGGGCAGGATGAGCTGCTCCCAGGCGCTGGCCGGCATCAGCGCGCCCTGCAGCTGCTCGATGGCCCGCAGCACCGCGTCGACGCCGTGGCTGCCGCCGTGCGCGCCGTCCCGGCCGTGTGAAATCCCCTGCCAGGCGGGCAGGAAGCGGCCGAGGGCCGCCGTCGGGGCGGGTTCGACGTCGCGGCGGGAGGCGGCGAGGCTGCGTCGGCGCAGTATCCGTAACACCGTGTTGTCACACCACTGCTCTCCGGTGTCTCCCGGGCGCAGCTCGCCGCGGACGAGCCGGCCGGTGGCGAGCATCCGCTCCAGACCGGCGGTCACCACCGCCACCCCCAGCCCGAACCGGTCGGCGGCCGCCTCGGCGTCGAACGGGCCGTGTGTGCGCGCGTAGCGGGCGAGCAGATCGCCGAGCGGGTCGCGGACCGTTTCGGTGAAGGCCGTCGGCACCCCGGCCGGCACCGGGATGCCGACGGCGTCGCGCAGCCGGCCGGCGTCCTCGACGGCCACCCAGCGTTCCTCGCCGGCGATGCGTACCCGCAGCGCGCGGTGGGTGTCGGCGAGCTCGGCGAGGTGGGCCGGGGCCGCGCCGCGGGCCAGCGCCTCCGGCGTGCTGAGGTCGCCGACCACGCGCAGCAGGTCGGCGACGTCCTCGACGTCACGTGCCCGCCGGCCGGGTGCCAGGCGCTGCAGCTCGGCCTCCACCTGGGCGAGCACGGCCGCGTCGATCAGCTCCCGCAGGTCGGCCTGGCCGAGCAGCTGGGTGAGCAGGGAGCTGTCCAGCGCGAGCAGCTGGGCCCGGCGTTCGGCCAGCGGGGTGTCCCCGTCGTACATGAACGCCGCGACGTAGCCGAACAGCATCGAGCGGGCGAACGGCGAGGGTGCCGCGGTCTCCACCTCGACGACACGCAGCGTGCGGGCCGCGACCTGACGCATCAGCCCGGTCAGGGCGGGGACGTCGAAGACGTCCTGCAGACACTCCCGCATGGTCTCCAGCACCACGGGGAAGTCGTCGAAGCGGGCTGCCACCTCCAACAGGTGGGCGCTGCGCTGCCGTTGCTGCCACAGCGGCGTCCGGCGGCCGGGGGTGCGCCGCGGCAGCAGCAGCGACCGGCCCGCGCACTCCCGGAACCGGCCCGCGAACAGCGCGCTGGTACCGACCTCGGCCCGCACGAGCGCGTCGATCTCGTCGGGGTCGAACACGGCCACGTCGGCGGTGGGGGCGAGGCCGGCGTCCGGGATCCGCGCGACGACACCGTCGTCGCAGTGCATGATCTGCACCTCGACGCCGTAGCGGTCGCGCAGCCGGGCGGCGATGGCCAGCGCCCACGGCGCAGTCACCGGGGCGCCGACGGGCGAGTGGACCGCCAGCCGCCAGTCGCCGAGCTCGTCCCGGAAGCGTTCGACGACGATCGTCCGGTCGTCCGGCAGATGCCCGGTGGCCGCCCGCTGGTCGGCGAGGTAGGCGAGCAGGTTGTCGGTGGCCCACCCGTCGAACCCGGCCGCCCGCAGGCGCTCGCGCGCCGGCCCGGTGTCGAGGCGGGCCAGCTCGCGGGTGAAGGCGCCGATCTCGCGGCCGAGTTCGGCGGGACGCCCGAGCGTGTCGCCGTGCCAGAACGGCAGCTTGCCCGGCCGGCCCGGCGCCGGGGCCACCAGCACCCGGTCGGGGGTGATCTCCTCGATCCGCCAGCTCGACGACCCGAGCAGAACGACGTCGCCGGCCCGGGACTCGTAGACCATCTCCTCGTCCAGCTCGCCGACCCGGCTGGCCTTCTCACCCACCAGGAAGACCCCGAACAGGCCGCGGTCGGGGATGCTGCCGCCGCTGGTGACCGCCAGCCGCCCGCTGCCGGGCCGGCCGGTGAGGGTGCCGGTGGCCCGGTCCCAGACCAGGCGGGGACGCAGCTCGGCGAAGTCGTCGCTGGGGTAGCGGCCCGCGAGCATGTCCAGGACCGCATCCAGGGCGGACGGCGGCAGCGTCGCGAACGAGGCCGCCCGGCGTACCAGCGCGGCGACGTCGTCGACCTGCCAGGGGTCCATCGCGGCCATCGCCACGATCTGCTGGGCGAGCACGTCCAGCGGGTTGCGCGGATAGCGCAGCTGCTCGATCCCGCCGTCGCGCATCCGTTCGGCGACGACGGCGCACGACAGCAGGTCACCGCGGTGCTTGGGTATGATCACTCCGCGGCTGGCGGCCCCGACCTGGTGCCCGGCCCGTCCCACCCGCTGCATGCCGGCGGCCACGCTCGGTGGTGACTCGACCTGGACGACGAGGTCGACGGCGCCCATGTCGATGCCGAGCTCCAGGCTGGAGGTGGCCACGACCGCGGGCAGCCGGCCGGCCTTGAGATCGTCCTCGATGAGCGCCCGCTGCTGCCGGCTGACGCTGCCGTGATGCGCCCGGGCCACCTCCGCTGTGGCGAGGGTGTTCAGCTGGGCGCACAGCCGTTCGGCCAGCCGGCGGGAGTTGGCGAACACGATGGTCGAGCGGTGCGCGAGGACGAGGTCGAGGATCCGCTCCTCCACGGCCGGCCAGATCGACGCCGCCGGCCGCGTGTCGGTGCTGGGGCCGGTGAGCTGGGTCATGTCCGGCACCGGCACGACCACGTCGATCCGCAGGGTCTTGTCCGTGGACGGGCGGACCACCGTGACCGCGCGGGCGCCCCCGAGGAAGCGCGCGGCCTCCTCGGCCGGGCGCACCGTCGCCGACAGGCCCACCCGCTGGGCGGGGGTGTCCAGCAGCGCGTCGAGGCGTTCCAGGCTCAGGGCGAGATGGGCGCCGCGCTTGGTACCGGCCACGGCGTGCACCTCGTCCACGATGACCGTCTCGACCCCGCGCAGCGCCTCGCGCGCCTGGCTGGTCAGGATCAGGAACAGCGACTCGGGCGTGGTGATGAGCACGTCCGGGGGCAGCCGCCCGAACGCCCGCCGCTCGGCGGCGGAGGTGTCACCGGAGCGGATGCCCACCCGCACGTCGGGCTCGGGCCGGCCCAGGCGCGCCGCGGTGGCCCGGATCCCGGCCAGCGGGGCCCGCAGGTTGCGTTCGACGTCCACGGCCAGCGCCTTGAGCGGGCTGACGTAGAGCACCCGGCAGCGCCGGGAGGCGTCGGCCGGAGGGCCGGTGCGGGCGATGCGGTCCAGCGACCACAGGAAGGCGGCGAGCGTCTTGCCCGAGCCGGTCGGGGCGACGACCAGCACGTCGTCCCCGCGGCTGATCGCCTCCCACGCGCCGGCCTGCGCGGGGGTGGGCGCGGGGAACACGCCGGTGAACCAGGCCCGGGTGGGGGCCGAGAACAGCGTGAGAGGGGACGGCGCGGGCATGCCTTCGAGTCTGCCTGTCACGAGTCCGTCTGTCGGGAAGGGCAGACTTGCACCCGTGCGGCTGACCGAGTTCTGGGCGCGAATGAACAAGCAGTTCGGCTCCGGGTACGCGGAGTCGGTTGCCCGCGACCATGTTGTCGCCGGGCTCGGCGGGGCCACGGTCGAGGCGGCCCTCGCCCGCGGTGACGACGCCAAGGACGTCTGGCGGGCGGTGTGCGAGGAGTTCGGGGTGCCCGCGCGCGAACGCTGAGGCTCCATCCCGGGAGCCTCAGCGTGTCGACGGCGTGTCGATGATGCCATCGAACGCATGTTCGCCTACTGTGGATGTCGAGTAGCGAGGTGCCCCGGTGGGGTGAGAAAGGCTGTTGATCGTGGCTGCTTCGACCGTCCAGTTGTCCACAGGCGCGGCCCGGCGCTCGAAATTGTCGGACCCGCCCCCTACCGTCGCCATCGTGGCCAAGAATCGACGACCTCAGCCTGGAGTGACCCCGATGGCAGGACTCGACCGCGAGAAGGCGTTGGAGAACGCCCTCGCACAGATCGACAAGCAGTTCGGCAAGGGCTCGGTGATGCGGCTCGGTGACGACACCCGCCCACCGGTCCAGGTCATCCCGACCGGTTCCATCGCCCTGGACGTGGCACTCGGCATCGGTGGGCTGCCGCGTGGCCGCGTCGTGGAGATCTACGGTCCGGAGTCGTCCGGGAAGACGACCGTCGCGCTGCACGCGGTCGCCAACGCCCAGGCCGCCGGCGGGATCGCGGCCTTCATCGACGCCGAGCACGCGCTCGACCCCGACTACGCGGCCAAGCTCGGGGTCAACACCGACGCGCTGCTGGTCTCCCAGCCCGACACCGGTGAGCAGGCGTTGGAGATCGCGGACATGCTCATCCGGTCCGGCGCGATCGACATCATCGTCATCGACTCGGTGGCGGCCCTCGTGCCCCGGGCCGAGATCGAGGGTGAGATGGGTGACAGCCACGTCGGTCTGCAGGCCAGGCTGATGTCCCAGGCGCTGCGCAAGCTCACCGGTGCGCTGTCGCATTCGGGGACCACCGCCATCTTCATCAACCAGCTCCGCGAGAAGGTCGGCGTCATGTTCGGTTCGCCCGAGACGACCACGGGCGGCAAGGCGCTGAAGTTCTACGCGTCCGTGCGGCTGGACGTCCGCCGCATCGAGACCCTGAAGGATGGGGCGGATGCCGTGGGTAACCGTACTCGGGTGAAGGTCGTGAAGAACAAGATGGCCCCCCCGTTCCGCACGGCGGAGTTCGACATCGTCTACGGCGGCGGCATCAGCAGGGAGGGCTCGTTGATCGATATGGGGGTCGAGCACGGCATCATCCGCAAGTCGGGAGCCTGGTACACCTACGACGGCGACCAGCTGGGCCAGGGCAAGGAGAACGCTCGTTCCTTCATGCGGGACAACCCCGACATCGCCGACGAGATCGAGAAGCGAATCAAGGAAAAGCTCGGCCTGGTGCCGACGCTCGACGTGGATCCGGCGTCCCCGCCGCCAGCCGACCTGTGAAACAGGCCGCGGACCTGTGAAAGAGGCCGCGGACCCGGTCGCCAGAGCGCGGGAGATCTGTCTGCGTCAGCTTGAGGCCCGGCCGCGAAGCCACGCGGAACTGGCTGCCACCCTGGCGCGGCGTGGGGTGGATCCCGATACCGCGCGGGCGGTGCTGGCCCGCCTGGCCGAGGTGGGTCTTGTCGACGACAGGGCGTTCGCCACCGCGTTGATCTCCTCCGCGCGGGTGAACCGCGGCCTGGGGCGTCACGGGCTCGTGCACGAGCTGCGCCGTCGGGGGGTCGACGTGGAGGTCATCGCCGCGGCGCTCGCCGACCAGGACAACCTGGACACCCACGACGAGGAGGCCGCCGCGCGGGAGCTGGTGCGACGTCGTATGCCGGCGATGGCAGGGCTGCCGGCCCAGGTGCGCACCCGGCGTCTGGCCGCGTTGCTCGGCCGTCGTGGCTACCCGTCCGATCTTGTTGTGCGAGTGGTCACCGAGGAGGTCGCGGATGGTTCGCTTGACTAGCTTTTCTTGACCGTCCATGAGTCGCAGACCTACTCTCAGCAAAGGTGAGAGGGCTCCCGCGGTGACGCGGTTCCGATAGTGCGAAACAACTTCACACGAGGGCGGCTGGCCCGGATCGCGACGTCTGCGGACGCCGCCGCATCCGCGTGGGCTCAGGCGTTTGTCGGTGGCAACACGCCTTCACGAGTTCCGGAACAGCCCGTTTCGTGAGTCCCTCGCCGTTCCGGCCCGCTGATCGCGGGTCGATCCCGGCTGAGGGAGGAGGACCGATGAGCGTTCTCCTCGTCGTGCTTGCCGTCTGCGTGCTCCTGGGTCTGGGAGTAATCACGCTGCTCCTCCTGCGCGTCCTGCGTTCGGGAGGCGCTGACGCCGAGGTGGCGACGGCCGAGCCCGGCGAAGCCGCTGAGATCATCAGGCAGGCCGCCGGCCTGCGGGAGCAGACGGAGCGGGAGGCCGCGGACCTGCTCCGCCGCGCGGAGGAGAACGCCCGGGCGCTGCGGGAGCGGGCCGATGCGGAGCTGGCGCTGCGTGGCTCCCTTGTCGAGGCGAAGGCGCGCGAGGCCGGCCGGAAGTCTGCGGAGACCTTCCGGACGCAGGCCGAGGAGGAGGTGCGGGCGCTGCGGGCGGAGCTGCACGAGCGGGACGCCCGTCTCGCCCAGCGCGAGCAGCGGCTGGAGGCCCGCGCCGCCGCCATGGATGAACAGGCCCGTCACATCGAGGCCAGGGACCACGACCTGGCAGCCCGGGAGGCCGAACTCGCCAGGCGGCGCGCGGAGGTCGTCGACCTGGAGGAGGAACGCCGCCGGACGCTGGAGGAGGCGGCCCGGCTCACCGCCGCCCAGGCGCGGGCCGAAATCGTCAAGGTCGTCGAGGCCGACGCCCGGCGGGACGCGGCCGTACTGGTCCGTGACATCGAGGCACAGGCCCGGGAGCAGGGTGAGGAACGGGCCAGGAAGATCGTTACGCTGGCCATTCAGCGGGTCGCCCTGGAGACGACCACGGAGTCGGTCGTCTCCGTCCTGCACCTGCCCAGCGACGAGATGAAGGGCCGCATCATCGGCCGTGAGGGGCGCAACATCCGGTCGTTCGAGTCGGTCACCGGCGTGAACGTCATCATCGACGACACGCCCGAGGCGGTACTGCTCAGCTGCTTCGATCCGGTACGCCGCGAAATCGCCAAGATCACGCTGGAGGCCCTGGTCGGAGACGGGCGGATTCACCCGCACCGCATCGAGGAGGAGCACGACCGGGCCAGGCGCGAGGTCGAGACGCGCTGTGTGCGCGCCGGTGAGGACGCGCTCATGCAGACCGGTATCGCGGAGATGCACCCCGAGCTGATCGCCATCCTCGGGCGGCTGCGGTACCGGACCAGCTACGGCCAGAACGTCCTGGCACACCTGATCGAGTCCGCGCACCTGGCGGGGATCATGGCCGCCGAGCTGCGGCTGCCGCCGGCGCTGGCCAAACGGGGCACCCTGCTCCACGACCTCGGCAAGGCGCTGACCCACGAGGTGGAGGGCAGCCATGCCCTCATCGGCGCCGAGATCGCCCGCCGCTACGGCGAGGACGAGGAGATCGTCCACGCCATCGAGGCGCACCACAACGAGGTCGAGCCGCGTTCGGTCGAGGCGGTGCTCACCCAGGCCGCCGACCAGATCTCCGGCGGACGGCCGGGGGCCCGCCGGGAGAGCCTGGAGTCCTACGTCAAACGGCTCGAGCGCATCGAGCAGATCGCCGGGGAACGCCCGGGGGTGGAGAAGGTCTTCGCGATGCAGGCCGGCCGCGAGGTCCGGGTGATGGTCGTCCCGGAGCAGGTGGACGACATCGCCGCGCACATACTCGCCCGTGACGTCGCCAAGCAGATCGAGGACGAGCTGACCTACCCGGGTCAGATCCGGGTCACGGTGGTCCGCGAGACCCGCGCCGTCGAGACCGCCCGATAGGGGCCGCCTGTCAGAGGTGGTGGAAAGTGTCTGTTGCGCCCGCGCCGTAGGCTGGCTGTGTGAGTCCCCGCAGTTACCAGGTCCGGACATTCGGATGTCAGATGAACGTCCATGACTCCGAGCGGATCGCCGGCATGCTGGATGCCGCCGGCTACGTGCCCGCGGCCACGGATGCCACGCCGGACGTGGTGGTGTTCAACACCTGTGCCGTCCGCGAGAACGCCGACAACCGGCTCTACGGCAATCTTGGCCAGATGTACCCGGCGAAGAAGCAGCATCCGGGCATGCAGATCGCGGTCGGCGGCTGTCTCGCGCAGAAGGACCGTGCGACGATCACCGAGCGGGCGCCCTGGGTGGATGTCGTCTTCGGCACCCACAACCTGCACCGGCTGCCCGTGCTGCTCGAGCGCGCACGGCACAACGCGGCGGCCGAGGTCGAGATCGTCGAGGCGCTGGAGGTCTTCCCCAGCGCGCTGCCCTCCCGCCGCTCGACGCACCACTCGGCGTGGGTGAGCATCAGCGTCGGCTGTGACAACACCTGCACCTTCTGCATCGTGCCGAGCCTGCGGGGCAGGGAGACCGACCGGCGTCCGGGCGACGTCCTGGCCGAGGTCGAGGCGCTGGTCGCCGACGGCGTCATCGAGATCACCCTGCTCGGCCAGAACGTGAACTCCTACGGCCGGTCGCTGGGCGATCCCGGGGCGTTCGCGAAGCTGCTGCACGCCTGCGGGACGATCGAGGGGCTGGAGCGGGTCCGGTTCACCTCACCGCATCCACGGGACTTCACCGACGACGTGATCGAGGCGATGGCGACGGCCCCGAACGTCTGCCCGCAGCTGCACATGCCGCTGCAGTCGGGGTCGGACGCGGTGCTGCGGCGGATGCGCCGCTCCTACCGCCAGGAGCGCTTCCTGGGAATCCTCGAGCGGGTCCGGGCCGCGATGCCGCACGCCGCCATCACCACCGACATCATCGTGGGCTTCCCGGGCGAGACGGAGGCCGACTTCGCCGACACCCTGCACGTGGTGCGCCAGGCGCGGTTCGCCGGGGCCTTCACCTTCCAGTACTCCCCGCGGGCGGGCACCCCGGCCGCCACCATGGACGGCCAGGTCGACCCGGCCGTCGTGCGGGACCGCTACGAACGGCTCGTGGCGGTCCAGGACGAGGTCTCCTGGGTGGGCAACCGCGCGCTCGTCGGCCAGCCGGTGGAGGTCCTCGTCGTCGAGGGGGAGGGGCGCAAGGACGCCGCCACCGGGCGGCGTTCCGGTCGCGCCCGGGACGGCCGGCTGGTCCATCTGGGCGCGCCGTCGGCCACCCTGATCCGTCCCGGTGACGTGGTGCGGACGGCGGTCACGCGGGGCGCGCCCCATCACCTCGTCGCGGACGGCCCGCTGCTCGCCCACCGGCGGACCAGGGCCGGTGACCTGTGGGAGGCCGAGCGGGAACGGCCGGCCGCCGCGGCCGCCGCGGGCGCGCCCACGCTGCTCGGCATGCCCGCGCTGCGGCGGTGACGCTGACGGCGGCGGTGCTCTGCCCGCATCCACCGTTGCTCGTCCCCGAGCTCGCCGCCGGTGAGGCCGTCGCGGTGCGTGAGCCGGCGGTCCAGGCCGTGCGCCGGCTTGTGGCCGGCGGCCCGGACGTGGTCGTCGTCGTGGGTGACGCGCCACGGACCGGGCCGTACGCCGCAGGCGAGTCCGGAAGCATGGCCGGTTACGGAGTGCCGCTGTCGGTCACGCTGGGACGCGTCCCGGATCCTCCCGCGGCGGCCTCTCCCACGCCGGAGGCGGCCCCGGCGCTGCCGCTGTCGCTGACGGTCGGGGCCTGGCTGCTCGGGCAGGCCCGGTGGGAGGGCGCGGTCACCGGCTTCGGCGTGAGCGCGACGACCAGCGCGGCGGACGCCGCCCGGATCGGCGCCGAGCTCGCCGGCTCGGCGCGGCGGGTCGCCCTGCTGGTGATGGGCGACGGCAGCGCACGGCGGACGGCCGGCGCGCCCGGCGGG
>NZ_CAKKTL010000176.1:5899-10986 GCF_920664355.1 Protofrankia sp. CiP1_Cm_nod2 | reverse complement strand
GGACGTCCCAGCCGCGCCTCGTCGGCGACCGTGCCGCCGCAGACGGCGTGCGGCCGCTGCGGCAGCCAGCCGACCCGGGCCTGCCAGCCGGCCGGGTCGATCTCGGCGAGATCGACGCCGTCCACCAGCACCCGGCCGCGCGCGGGGCGCAGCGCCCCGCGCAGCAGCGCCAGCACGGTGCTCTTGCCCGCGCCGCTCGGCCCGACCAGCGCGACGATCTCACCCCGGCGGATGTCCAGGTCGACCTGCCCGGTGCCGCGCAGGTCGACGCCGTCCAGCCGCAGGGTGCCGAACCGGGTGGGCGCCAGGCTGTGGCCTGGCGGCGCCGCCAGCCCGGCGCCCTGATGGCCTGGCGGCGCCGCCAGCGCGGCGCTGGGGCGGCCCGACGGCGGCGTGGCGTCGATCACGTCGAGCGCGGCGGCGGCGGCGGTCAGCCCGGACACGGTCGCGTGGTACTGCGCCCCCACCTGCCGCAGCGGCAGGTACACCTCGGGGGCGAGCAGCAGCACCAGCAGTCCGGCGCCCAGATCGAGCGAGCCCGAGACCAGCCGCAGCCCCACCGACACCGCCACCAGCGCGACCGACAGCGTCGCGAGCAGCTCCAGCACGAACGACGACAGGAACGCCCAGCGCAGCGCCGCCATCGTCTGCCCCCGGTAGGCGTCGGTGATCCGGCGGATCACCGCCACCTGGGGCCGCGCCCGGTTGAAGATCCGCAGTGTCGGCAGGCCCTCGACGACGTCGAGGAAGTGCCCGGACAGCCGGCTGAGCACCGCCAGCTGCCGGTCGGTGCGGTTACGGGTGGCCAGCCCCACCAGCACCATGAAGACCGGTACCAGCGGCAGCACCACGGCCAGGACCGCCGCCGAGGCGAGATCCGCGCCGGCGATCCGGGCCAGCACGAACGGCGGGACGACCACGACCATGACCAGCGCGGGCAGGAAGCGGGTCAGGTAGGCGTCCATGCCGTCCAGGCCGGCGCCCGCGGTGACCGCGAGCGCCCCCGCTCCCCCGTCACGATCACGATGGTCACCGCCGGTGCCGGCGGCGGCTCCGCCACGATGGTTACCATCGGTGACAGAGGCGACTCCGCCGGCCGTCCGGTCGACGACCGCGCCGAGCATGGCCTGGCGCAGCCCGGCCGACACCGCCGGGCAGGTGCGCTCGGCGGTGCGCTCGGACAGCCAGACCACCGCCGCCCGGGCGGCGGCGACCAGGACGAGCAGCGCGACGACGCCCCCCGTCCCGGTGAGCGCGCCGACCGCCACCTGCTGGCCGGTCACCACGACGTCGGCCAGCACGGTCCCCTGGACGATCACCAGGGCGGCCGAGGCGGCCGCGAGCGCCCCCAGCCGCAGCAGGTAGCCGCGCAGGGCCGGGGTGACCCGCAGCAGCCGCGGATCAACCGGCTTCATCAGACCCCACCAGCCGCCGCCGGAACACCCAGTACGACCACGCCTGGTAACCGAGGACGACCGGAGTGAACAGCACCGCCACCCACGTCATGATCGTGAGTGTGTAGTGCCCGGAGGCGGCGTCGCTGATGGTCAGGCTGTTCTCCGGCGCGCCGAGCGCCGGCAGCGCGTTCGGGTAGAGCGCGACGAACCAGCTCGCCACCATCAGCGCGATGGCACCGGCCGTGCCGGCGAACGCCCAGCCGTCCCGCTCGTTGAACCAGGCCGCCGCCGCGCCGCCGAGCGCGGCCAGCGCCAGCGCCGACACCGCGGCCACCAGCACCCCACCGCGCAGCGCGACCGTCCAGCCGGCCAGCCCGGCCAGCGCGGCCAGCGCGGGCGGGATCAGCACCCGGGTGACCTGGCGGGACCGGGCCCGGATCTCACCCCGGGTCTTCAGCGACAGGAACACCGCCCCGTGCAGGACGCACAGCAGCGCTGTGGTCACCCCGCCCAGCAGGGCGTACGGGTTCAGCAGGTCGAAGAACCCGCTGGTCACCTGATGGTCGGGGGTCATCTCCAGGCCACGGACCATGTTGGTGCAGGCGACGCCGAACAGCAGCGCCGGCAACGCCCCGCCGAACACGATCCCGCGGTCGCACCAGGCCCGCCCGGCCGCCGTGGTGGCCTTCCCCCGGTATTCCAGGGAAACCCCGCGGACAATCAGCGAGAGCAGAATGAGGAAAAGCGCCAGATACGCTCCGCTGAACAGGCTCGCGTACCATTCCGGAAAAGCGGCGAACATCGCACCGCCGGCGGTGAGCAGCCACACCTCGTTCGCGTCCCAGACCGGGCCGATGGTGCCGAGCACCGCCCGGCGGTCGGTCTCGTTGTCACGGCCGATCACCGGCAGCAGGGCCGCGACACCGAAGTCGAAGCCCTCCAGGACGAAGAAGCCGACCCACAGGACGGCGACGAGCACGAACCAGAACTCCTCAAGCATCGCCCTACTCCTGATCCCGGGATGTCAGTAGGCCAGTGACGGCAACGCCTCGCCGGGCCGCGCTTCGCCGTCGACGGTCACGGTCGGGCTCAGCTCCGGGATCTCGTGCGTGCCGTGCCGCAGGAACAGGCGCAGCGCGACCGCGGCGAGCGTGCCGTAGAGAACGGTGAAGCCGGCCAGCGTCAGGACCACCGCGGTGGTGGAGACGTTCGGGGAGACCGCGTCGGAGGTGCGCAGCAGGCCGAACACCGCCCACGGCTGGCGTCCCATCTCGGTGAAGATCCAGCCCGCGGTGTTCGCCGCGTACGGCAGCACGGTGGCGCCCACGAACGCCAGCAGCACATGGCGTCCGCCGGGCAGCCCGCCGCGGCGCATCCGCCACAGGCCGAAGGCCGCCAGCGCGAAGTAGGCCCCGCCCAGCGCCATCATGATCCGGAAACTCCAGAACGTGACTCCCATGACCGGCGTGTAGTCGCCGGGGCCGTACTTGGCGACCGCGGCGGCCTGCAGGTCGTTGACCCCCTCCACCTCCGCGGTGAAGGAGTTCGTGGCCATGAACGACAGCATGTAGGGGATCTTGATGTCGACCTTGTTCTCGCCGTGGGAGACGTCCCCGTAGGCGAACAGGGACCAGCCCGCGCTCTTCTCGGTGTCCCACAGCGCCTCGGCGGAGGCCATCTTCATCGGCTGCTGCCTGGTCATGACCTGGCCCTGGAAGTGCCCGGAGAGCAGCACCCCCACCGACGCCACGGCACACACGACCAGGCCCAGCCGCACGGCCCGCCGGTGCAGGTCGACCTGCTGCCCCTTGCGCAGGTGCCAACAGGACAGCCCGACCAGCACCGCACCCCCGGTGAGCAGCGAGGCGGACAGCACGTGCGGGAAGGTGACGATCTGCGTCGGGTTCGTCAGCGCCTGCCAGATCGAGGTGAGCTCGGCCCGCCCGGTCTCCGGGTTGATCCGGTAGCCGACCGGGTGCTGCATCCACGAGTTCGCCGCCAGGATGAAGTAGGCGCTGATCACGGTGCCGAGCGAGGCCAGCCAGATGGTGGCGAGGTGGACGCGCTTGGGCAGCCGGTCCCAGCCGAAGATCCACAGGCCGAGGAAGGTCGACTCCAGGAAGAAGGCGATCAGCGCCTCCATCGCCAGCGGCGGGCCGAAAACGTCCCCGACAAAGCGCGAGTAATCCGACCAGTTCATTCCGAACTGGAATTCCTGAACGATTCCGGTGACCACTCCCATGGCAAAGTTGATGAGCATCAGCTTGCCCCAGAAACGGGTCAGGCGAAGCCATTCGACACTGCCGGTCCGGACCCATGCGGTCTGCATGCCGGCGACCAGCAGCGAAAGTCCGATCGTCAGTGGGACGAACAGGAAGTGGTAGACGGTGGTGATCGCGAACTGCCAGCGGGCAATCGTGTCCTGACTCATCTGTGTTCCTGGTTCATCGGTGTTCCTTTCAGCGACCGGGGAACTCCGGCCGCCGGCGGCGCGGACGCGTGGCCGCGCCGCCGGCGGCCCATGAAGGCTGGGCAGGGCGGATCAGGGGCCACGCGAGGAAACGATCGCGCCGCCCCCGGCCCGGGCCGGGTCTAACGGACAACAGCGACCGGGCACGGAGCGTGTGTGACGACCTGGTGGCCGACCGACCCGAGCAGCAGCCCGCCGAACCCGCCACGGCCACGGGCGCCGACCACCAGCAGCTGGGCCGACCGGGCAGCCATGATCAGGCCATGCGCCGCCGAGCCGGCCACCAGCACGGCTTCGACGGCGACATCGGCGACAGCCGCACGGGTGGCAACCGCACGGGTGGCAACCGTTTCGGTACGGCCCGCCAGCCCCCGCTCGAGGGCCGTGTCGAGAGTGAGACGGGCAGCTTTCTCCAGCACCGCCTCGTCGAACGCTGGCAGGTCGAACGCTGGCAGGTCGGCGGGGCCCAGCGGCGGCTCCGGCAGCCAGCAGTGCGCGACCCGCAGCGGGACCCGACGCAGCCCCGCCTGGACCGCCGCCCACCGCAGCGCGGCCAGCGAGCCCTGCGAACCATCGACACCGACCAGCACCGGACGGCCGTCCGGCCGTGGTGGCGCCGGCCCACGCACGACGACCACAGGAACAGCCGCTTCCTGCGCGCACCGCGCGGTGACCGAACCGACGAACATCCGACGCATCCGGGCGAGCCCCCGGGCACCGACGACGAGCATCAGCGCGTCCCGGGACTCCTCCACGAGGGCGTCCGACGGCGAGTCGTAGACGGTGCGCTCGACGACGTCGACCGCGAGGCCGTCGAGCCCCGCCCGCCGGACCGCGTCGTGCAGCACCTGCGATGCCGCGCGCTCCAGGTCGTCGACGCCGACCGACGGCGAGATGTCGTCGACCACCCGGGGGCGCCCGCCCGGGCCCCAGGCGAGCACCGCCCGTATCCGCCTGCCGGTCAGCCCGGCGTGGGCGCGGGCCCAGCGCAGGGCCGACTCCGCGTCAGCGGAGGCGTCGATCCCCACCACGATGTCGGATGTCGTCTCCACACCGTTCACGCTCGCAGCGCCCGGCGACGCGGACGAGAGCGATTCGGGTAGACCACGGGACCGAAGGTCCCGCGCGTCCGGGCCGGCCTGCCAGAGCGGGCCACAAGCCCCGCCAGGCCGTGCGGCCGGACCCGACAGGCTGGTGGAGGCCCGCCGGCAGGCCTGCCG
>NZ_CAKKTL010000176.1:0-5724 GCF_920664355.1 Protofrankia sp. CiP1_Cm_nod2 | reverse complement strand
CAGGCCTGCCGGCGGGCTTGTCAGCAGGCCTGCCGGCGGGCTTGGCCGGCGGGCCTGGCGGTGGGCTAGCCGGCGAGCTTGGTGGCGAAGACCGCGGCCTGGGTCCTGCTGGTCAGGCCGAGCTTCTCCAGGATGGACGAGACGTTGTTCTTGACCGTCTTCTCGGCCAGATGGATTCTGCTGGCGATCTGGCGGTTGGTCAGCCCCTCGGCGATGAGGCCGAGGATCTGCCGCTCCCGCTCGCTCAGCGTGGACAGCAGGCGGTCCTCCGGTGCCCCGTCGCGCAGCCGGGTCAGCACCCGCTGGGTGACGGCGGGGTCGAGCATGGACTGGCCGGACGCGACCGTGCGGACCGCGCCGATGAGATCATTGCCTCTGATCTGCTTGAGTACGTAACCGGCCGCGCCCGCCATGATGGCGGCGAACAGGGCCTCGTCGTCGTCGTGGGATGTCAGGATCAGGCAGGGCACCTCCGGTGTGCCGGAACGGATGTCGCGGCACACGTCGATGCCGCTGCCGTCGGGCAGACGGGCGTCGAGGATGGCGACGTCTGGACGTAGCGCCGGGATGCGCCGCAGGGCTTCGGCCGCGAGACCGGCCTCCCCCACGACCTTGATGTCGCCCTGGCTTTCCAGTAGCTCGCGCATCCCGCGCCGGACGATCTCGTGATCATCGAGAACGAAAACGCGGACAGGCTCCACCGGACCGACGATACGCGCGGCGACGTCCTGACGACCATGAAACGAGGGCATCGGGACATGACCGGTCCAAGGGCATACCGTCGTAGTGGTGACTAGCACCGACACCCTGCTCAGGGACCTTGCCCGCGGGATCGTCGAGGCGGCCGGCCTGGCTCCGTCGATCCACAACACCCAGCCGTGGCGCTGGCGGGCGACGGACCGTGATCTGTATCTCTTCGCCGACACCTCCCGCCAGCTGCGCGTCGCTGACCCGGACGGCCGGCAGCTCCTGCTCAGTTGCGGCGCGGCCCTGCTGCACGCCCGCCTCGCCGTCCACGCCGCCGGGCTCGTCCCCGATGTGACGCTCTTCCCGGCCGGGGACGACGACCTTGGCTCCGGGCCGCTGGCCCTGATCCGGATCACCGGCAGCGCGCCGGCCGGCCCGCGGGACGAGGCGCTGCTGGCGGCAACGCACCATCGGCGCACCGACCGCAGGCCCTTCGACCCCCGCCCGCTGGAACCGGAGCACCTGCGGACGCTGCGGCTGGCCGCCGAGGCGGAGGACGCCTGGCTGGTGTCCGTGGACGACACCGACCTGCGGATCGACACCAGTGTGCTGATCTCCCGCGCGGACTGGCTGGAGAACCACGACCCGGCCTACCGGGCGGAGCTGGAGTCGTGGAGCCGGACGGCCCCGCAGGCGCGGGACGGTATCCCCCGGGACGTGGTGATCGGCTCGGACCAGCCGCGGCAGTCCGAGTTCGCCGTCCGTGACTTCAACGTGGTCGGCGAGCCCGGCCTGCGCCTGGAGCAGACCGGGGTGGAACGTCCCGTCGTGCTGCTGGTCGGTACCGACGCCGACACCCCGGCCGACCGGCTGCGGGCCGGCCAGGCCATGGAACGGGTGCTGCTGACCGCGGCCGCGCGTGGCATCGCGACGTCACCGCTGGGCCAGGCCGTCGACCTCGAGGTGACCCGGGAGCTGCTGCGGCACTCGGTCGGCGGCCTGGGGCACATCCAGATGATCATCAGGGCCGGTTACCCGCTGCCCGGCGCCGAACCGCTGAAGGCGACCCCCCGCCGGCCGGTCGACGACATCCTGTGGTTCGCCTGAGGCGGACGCACCCGGCCGGGCACCGGGGAAGCAAGCCGGCCGGGCACCGGGGAAGCAAGAGGGTGAGGTGCCGGCCGCGCAGGTCGCCTCTCGGCGCATGGTCGCTCGCAGCGACAAAGGGTTGAGCCCGGGGGCCATGTCACGGCCGGCAGGAATACCTTACCGGCCCGGCGGCGTTTCCGGCGGCAACTGGGAAGATCCTCACGAGCCCGGGGAGTTACCTCCCGTGTGACCCTCTCCCGATCCCTGCCCCTGTCCGTTCTCGACGTGGTGCCGGTGGTGTCCGGTTCGACGCCGGCCCAGGCCGTGCGCAACACCCTCGACCTCGCCCGCCGGGCCGAAGAGCTCAACTACCACCGGTACTGGCTGGCCGAACACCACGGCATGCCCGGCATCGCCAGCTCGGCGACGTCCATCCTGATCGGTCAGGTCGGCGCGGCCACCACGAGCATCCGGGTCGGCTCGGGCGGGATCATGCTGCCCAACCACGCACCGTTGATCATCGCCGAGCAGTTCGGGACGCTCGGGGCGCTGTTCCCGGGCCGGGTGGACCTCGGCATCGGACGGGCCCCGGGCACCGACTCCGCGACCGCGCAGGCCTTGCGGCGCTCGAGCGGGCCGGTGTCCGCCGACGACTTCCCCGCGCAGCTCGCCGAGCTCGTCGCCTTCCTCGGCAACTCCTTTCCCCCCAGCCATCCGCTCCGGACGGTGACCGCCGTCCCACACGGTGAGACACCACCGGTGTGGCTGCTCGGCTCCAGCGGGTACAGCGCGCAGCTCGCCGGCTACCTCGGCCTCCCGTTCGCCTTCGCGCACCACTTCAGCCCGGTGAACACGCTGCCGGCGCTGGCGCTGTACCGCTCGTCGTTCCGGCCGGCCCCGGGGCGGGAGCGGCCCTACGCCATGGTCGCCGCCGCCGTCATCTGCGCGGACACCGACGAGACCGCGCACTGGCTCGCCGGGCCGACCCGGCTGGCGATGCTGCGGCTGCGCCAGGGCCATCCGGACGTCTTCCCCACGCCCGAGCAGGCCGCGGCGTACCCCTGGACGCCCGCCGAACGGGCCGCCGCCGACGGCGTGGCCGCCTCCCACATCGTGGGGTCACCGGAGACGGTCCGCGCCAGCCTGGACGCCCTGATCGACGCGACGGAGGCAGACGAGATCATGATTGTGACGAACGCCCACCCGCACGACGCGCGGATCCGCTCCTACGAGCTGATCGCCGAGTTCGCCGGCCTGCCCGGGCTGCCCGCCCCGCGCGAGCCCCTGTCCGCCTGACCCCCGCCGTCTTCCCGGACGTCGCTCTGGCCCCGCCGTCTTCCCGGGCGTCGCTCTTCCGGGCGCCGGTTTCCCGGGCGTCGCTCTTCCGGGCGCCGGTTTCCCGGACGTCGGTCTCCCCGGACGTCAGGACCGGGCGTCCGGAGACGGCCTCAGGGCGTCAGGCCCGCGGCGCTGACGTAGGCGAGGCTGAACTGGGAGTCGGCGCGGCTGCCGTCGGGGTCGAAGCAGACGACCCTGGTCGTCACGTCCCCGGCCGCTCCGGTCGGCGGCGACGCCCATTCCGCTATCGCGCAGCGGCGGGTCGGCTCGCCGTACGGCGTGACCTGGACATGGTCCGGCGCCCGGCCGACACCGGGATAGAGGATCTCGTAGACCCCGGTCGCGACGTGCCGGACCGTGTTCGTCCGCTTCGCGCTGTTGGCGGAGTAGCGGGGCCACACCTCGACGGTCCGCCCCAGCGGCGGCTGCAGGATCCGCCCGGTGCCGGCCTCCTCCAGGCCGGTGAAGGAGTGCCCGAACGCCGCGTTCTCCACCGGGATCACCGTGTGCTGGTTGCCGTACACGACGACGAACGGCGAGTCCGTCCAGGTCTGCCCGTTCGCGCACCCGACGAAGATGGTCTGGCGGTCCTCGTGCACCTCCCGGCCGAGCGCGCTGCATCCCACCGTCGTGGAACCGACCGAGTTGACCTGGAGGTTGTTGCCGGTGCGGGCGTAGAGCCTGCCGATCAGGTCGATCGAGTAGCGGCCGATGCCACGCCAGTTGATCTCGATGGTGCCGGGGCCGGCGAGGCTGTAGCTGTTGTCCGGGCGGACCTGCTGCTGGCTCGGCGCGTCGTCCCGGAAGTAGGCGTACGGCTCGCTGGGTGCCGGGCGGTGGGACGCCGGCGCGAACGTGAACAGCGCGGTGAACCGGGAGTCGACGTAGGCCCCGGTGAGCTTCCGGCAGGCCAGGGTGACCTGCTCGTCCGGGCCGGACGGCGCCCAGTCCTCGGCATGGCAGTGCACCGGCGCGTCACCGACCGCGGTCACCACCGCCGCGCCCCGTCCGCCGGGCACCCCGACACCCGGGAAGATCGCGCTGTAGCGGCCCGTCCCGCGGCGGATCACCGTCGCCTTCGCCTGCCTGGTGCCCGCGGCCGACTGCCAGCTACCGGCCTGGACCTCGGCCGCCGGCGTCCGCGGGGCGCCGATGGCGGCAGCGGCATCGTCCGAACGCAGAAAACCCCACACCGGCGTGGTGGGATCCGCGGTCGGCACGGACGCGGGCCGGCCGCTGGCGGAGCCCTTCGGTGAATCCGAACTGCCGCATCCCACCGCCACCAGTGCGGCAGCGGCCGTCACGGCGACCAGCACACGGACGGCCAGCGGAAACAATCGTCGCGGCTGCGGCATACGGGCAGCATGCCATGCCCCCTGAAAGGGGAAAGCCGGGAGTCAGTGACACGACCAGCGGAGTACTTTTGGATGGGCCGGCCAGGGGCGGCCACGGCTTTCACCGGATACCCGCATACCCGCGGGCACCGGCGCAGGCCGGTCCGGATGCCGGCGGCGCCGGCTGTTGTGAACGAGCCATGAACGAAACACCCCGGGCCCGCCCCGGGACACAACCCGCTGTGGGGGTGGATCAGACGATGGCGCCGCCGGACGCGGCCACGGACGTACGGACCACCGCGCTGGGCCCGGACGACCCCGCCCAGCTCGGCTCGTACACCCTGCTGGGCAAGCTCGGCGAGGGCGGGATGGGGACCGTCTACCTCGGGCGCTCCGAGACCGGCCGGCTGGTGGCCATCAAGGTGATCCGCGCGGACGTGGCCGGCGACGACGAGTTCCGGTCCCGGTTCCGGCTGGAGGCCGAGACGGCCCGCCGGGTCGCCCGGGTGTGCACCGCCGAGGTGCTCGACGCCGAGCCCGACGCCGAGCGGCCGTACCTGGTCACCGAGTTCATCGAGGGCAGGACGCTGGCGAGGTTCGTCGCCGAGAGCGGCCCGCTGTCGGCGGCGAACCTCGAGCAGCTCGCGGTCGGCGTGGCCGCGGCCCTGACCGCGATCCACAGCGCCGGCATCGTGCACCGCGACCTCAAACCGTCCAACGTGGTGCTCTCCCCCTTCGGGCCCCGTGTGATCGACTTCGGGATCGCGCGGGCGCTGGACTCGGCGAGCAACCTCACCGGCAACCTCCAGCAGCTCGGCACCCCGGCGTTCATGGCGCCCGAGCAGATCCAGGGCGAGACGGTCACCCCGGCCGTCGACATCTTCTCCTGGGGCGGGCTGGTCACCTTCGCCGCGACCGGCCGTTATCCCTTCGGGGACGCGTCCGCGCAGGTCCTGCTCTACCGGGCGGTCAACGAGGCACCCCAGCTGGACGGGCTGGACCCGCCGCTGCGCGAGATCGTCGCGGACGCGATGGCCAAGGCCCCCGCAGCCCGGCCGACCGCCCAGCAGCTCATGCTGCGCCTGCTCGGCGAACCGTCGTCGGTGGCGGAGATCGACCCCGAGGCGACGGTCATCCAGGTGCTGGACGGCTGGAAGTTACCCTCCGCCGACGGGACTGGCGGTGCCGGCACCGGCGGCGACAGCAGCGCGACGGCCGCCGGCCGGGAGCCGCGGCCGGCGGCCACCGTACGCGGCAGCAGCCGGGCGCCACGCGA
>NZ_CAKKTL010000175.1:12158-12621 GCF_920664355.1 Protofrankia sp. CiP1_Cm_nod2 | reverse complement strand
GCAGGGTGATCGGCCCGGGCGGGAGTGGGCCGAGTTCGGTGTCGGCGAGCGGACGGTGTGGATGTGCGAGAACCCGATCGTGCTCGCCAGCGCCGCCGACGCGCTGGGGGGTGACTGCCCGCCGCTGGTGTGCGTCAACGGGCAGCCGTCGGCCGCGGTGCTCCGCCTGCTCGACCTGCTCGCCGCCGAGGGCGCCCGCTTCGCCTACCACGGCGACTTCGACTGGGGCGGCATCCACATCGGCAACGGCCTGCTGGAGCGTGTCCCGTGGCGGCCGTGGCGTTTCGACACCCAGGCCTACCGGGCGACGCTGGCCCGCGTCACCGGCGGCGAGCTCGCCGGCCGCCGTCCGGTCGAGGCGTCCTGGGACGCCGAGCTGCGCCCGGCCCTGCAGCACCACGGCGTCCGCGTGGACGAGGAACTCGTCCTGCCCGACCTGATCGCCGACCTGGCCGGCTGACGC
>NZ_CAKKTL010000175.1:11333-11780 GCF_920664355.1 Protofrankia sp. CiP1_Cm_nod2 | reverse complement strand
ACCCACCGAACACGACGGGACGGAAGCCGAGAACCATTCCTCCAACGGGCAGAACCTTCATTGTCGCCGACTGTCCGCCGGCAGTCGTCCTGGACGGGCAGGAAGGTTTGAAAAGGCTGGAAAGGGAGGTGTGGTCGGCGTCAGCGGGCAACGTTATCCGGTTGTGGCGGTCTCGGGGACTATCTGCGGGGGAAACGGGGCGGGCTGGACGGCCGCACACGGCCGGCCAGCGAGGCCCTGACACGGTCGATCAGAACCTTCTCGGCCTCCTCCTGCGCAAGACCGACGAGGTCGATGTAGACGATGCCGCCGAGGAGGCCCTGTGGAGCGCAGTGCTTCACCCGGACCGGCAGGACCCTCCGCTTCTCACCGTCCGGATCCCCCCGCCAGAACGCCTGCCATTCGGCGGTACCGAACTTCGAGTTCTCCAGGTAGTCAGGGGAGAGC
>NZ_CAKKTL010000175.1:8810-11178 GCF_920664355.1 Protofrankia sp. CiP1_Cm_nod2 | reverse complement strand
ACCGCAAGCACCCGGGCTGCCCTGGTCACCCCTTTCTGTATTTCGTTCACCCAGTTCTTCCCTTCCACAAAGTCCCACGCCTGGACGAGGACCCGGTAGCCGGCCTCCTCCAGCGCCCACGAGATCCACTCGGCCCATTCCTGGTCCGCGCCGGTGTAACTCACGAAGAAATCGTAGTCATATGCTGGCACCGCATCTCCTGATCTTCGCAGAACCGACGAACCTGCTGATAAGATACGACAATCGTGACGGTCACACGTGCAGCGGGTGTTCGGGAGGATTGCTACTCCTGCGTGCGCAACGTGTCGCTGGACGCTCTGCCGCCGCGGGAGCGGATCCTGCTCGGGCCCGGCTGGCGGGTGGTGCACGCGATCCGTGCCGCGCTGCCCGGCTGGCTGGTGGCCGTCGCGCGCCGGCATGTCACCTCGCCGGCCGAACTGACCGCGGGGGATTCGGCGAATAATAACTTGCCGTCATCGTTCCTTCGCCGGCCGATGGTCGGACTGACAGCGGGATGATCCCAGGTGGTTACCGGAAGACCTCGATGGAGCAGGTGGCGCCGGTGCCACGGGAGAGGCGGGCATCACTGGTGATCAGTGTGCATTCCAGCAGCTCCGCGAGGGCGACGTAGAACGCGTCGTACGCGCTGTAGTTGGCGCGTAGCTGCCATGCCCGCGCAAGGTGCGCGGGCAGCGGCGTGCGCTGAAGGGGCATCCCGGCGAGCAGCGACAGGGCGGCGGAGGCTCGATGCTCGGGGAGTTTGCCGCCGAGTGCCAGCCCGCGCAGGACGGAGAGAACTTCCGCATCGATCAGGCTCGGCGCGCTGAGGATTTCGCCCCTCAGCCGCTCGCGTGCCGCATCGGCTGAGGGGCTCTTTTCGACAAGGACTTTGACGAGGACGCCGGCGTCGACAACGATCAACGTGCGGACCGTCCGCGGTCCAGTTCGGCGAGGATGTCCTCGGTGGTCACAGACTCCACCGCGTTGGCCCGCGCACTGTCCAGGATCTCCTCGATGGCGGGCTGTTGGGCGTCGTGGACCAGCTTGGCCAGCAGGTACTCCTGCAGGGACTGTCGAGCGTGCAGGGCGCGCTGTTTGTACGTCAGGTACACCTGGTCGGGGATGTTCCTGACCTGGATCGTCGCCATGGTATCATGGTAGCGCATATGCGCTCCAGCAGCGCTTGATGTGTCCGGCCGAAGCCCGCATCGGCTTCACGGCGCATCGCTCGGTGTGGAATCCAGGAAGCCGCTTATGCTGCTGCCCGCCTGAGAAGCAGTCGTGGGATCCCAGCAGATGATCTTTATCTTGTGGCCGGTCACGGCCACCGTCATCTCACCCAGACGGCCAGTGGCGAGATCGGTCCGTCCCATGTCCTTGGCGAAGGGCGCACCGACGGGTTCGGCCGTCTCGGCGTCCCAGCACTGCCCGCCGTGGTGGTAGCCGGCGCTCACCACGACGGGCCGGCCGTGCAGTTCGGCGGTCGCGAGCGCGGGGGCGGACGACGAGACCGGCAGGGGAGGCCCAAACTGGCCTCCGGTGGATACGTCCCAACGGCGGATCACACCCGAGCGGTGGCTCGTCCACACGACATGACGCCCACCGGAGACCCGGGTGACGACCACGGATTCCGCACCGGTCGCCTGGACAGCGGACGTCTGAGTGCCGTCGTCCCGTACGGTGACCGCACCGTCGGCGAGGCCGGCCGCGATACAAGCACGGCCCCGGATGCGGCCGATCCACACCGCTCCGATTTCCGCTGGCCAGAAATACTCGCCGATCTGTTGCCCGGTGCTCAGGTCCTATACGGTGGCGGCGTTCACATGGGCCATGACGACCACCGGACGGCCGGCGAGATACACGCCTCCCACACCGACCGGGTGGGTAACGGCCCGAGCAGAGTGTGGATCATGTCTTCCGGATCCGCGGACTCGTCGAGCGCGTCGATGACGACCAGCTTCGCTTCCGGGATCTGATCGAGGCCGGCCAGCAGCGTCCTTGTGCCGAGTGTCCGTACGTCGCAGGGAGGCAGCCCGGCCGTGTGCAGGATCCCGTCGGCGATCTCGGTGGTTGTACGCCCTCGGGCCTGGATGAACAGCGCCACGCAGCCGTCCGGCGGACGGATCGCGCTCGGCGATTCCAGGTTGCCGCGGCGGACAGGATCGGCGAGGGCGTCGAACCGGGCGAGCACCGACGTCTTCCCGGAGCCCGGGCCACCGGTGACGATCCGGGTGACCGGATCGTCGGCCAGTTCCGACGTCCACCGCGCCAACGCGCTGAGGGTCTTGTCGCGTCCTTCGAAGGCGTGCAGGCCCTGGTTCTGTCTGTAGTCGTCGAGCAGGACGCCGCGCGCATTGGGCCGCACGGA
>NZ_CAKKTL010000175.1:7837-8466 GCF_920664355.1 Protofrankia sp. CiP1_Cm_nod2 | reverse complement strand
TTTGCGGTCCACCTTCTGACGTCTCTCGACGGCGAGACGCCGAGCACGCTCATCCCTCGGTGACGACGGGCTGGGGAAGGCAGGCGCATTTTCTCGTGAAGCGTGGGGGAAAAGCGGTGGCGCTGCGGGTTTTGCCCGGCCGTCCAGAAGACTCTTAATTTTCTCGAGCAGCTTTTCTCGAGCGGTATCTTCGTCCAAGCCGAACAGATCGATGGAAGTGATCTGAGCAAAAAATCCCGGCCGGTCACAATCCTCGATCCGGATGGGGGCGAGTTTACGGTCAACGCCCTGTGGATCGGCCAGGACAGCGGCCTGCCACTGCGGCTGGCTGGAAGCCGAGCCCAGGTAGGCCGCCGAGAGTAGCGCGATGGTGCGCTTCGCCCGGGTCATGCCCTGCTGCATGATTTCCATCCAGTTATTTCCGAACGTCACATCCCATGCCTTGAGCAGCACCCGGTAGCCGGCCTCCTCCAGCTGCCAGGCGATCCACTCCGCCCATTCGACGTCACCGCTGGCGTAGGAGATGAAGAAGTCCCACTCCTGCGTCCGGTCCGGAGCGTTCTCCAGAGGATCACGGCCAGCGGAACCCCCCATACCATCCATATGGCGGATCCTGCCACGCACCGCGG
>NZ_CAKKTL010000175.1:2391-7477 GCF_920664355.1 Protofrankia sp. CiP1_Cm_nod2 | reverse complement strand
CCGTCATCGTTACAGGGTGCGGATTCTTCAACGATCTGGCCACGGAGCCGGCCGGATGACGGCACCCCGAGTACGACGAGGCAGAGCACGCCAAGACGAATGACCAGCGCCCGTCCTCCGACGGGTAGAACCAGGCTCGCGGAGGTCGGGGGCGGCCCCGCTCCAGCATGTCGCTGTTCGTGACGATCAGAAAGCTGACGCGGTAGATCACCAGTAGGTTTGTAATGATCTGCATGAATTACGGAAGCTGGATGTCGCCGGTTTCCTGGCGCAACCGCCGGGTTCCGGCCAGTGGCGCCGAGCCTGGAGCGGTGGTAACAGAACGGTGGTGACTACGTGGACGAGAAGCCGCCGTCCACGAATATCGTCTGGCCGGTGATGTAAGCGGCGGCCGGCCCGGCCAGGAAGACCGCGGCGCCGACCAGGTCCGACAGTTCGCCGTTGCGCCCCACCATCGTGCGCGCGGCCATTGCCGTCGCCCGCTCCGGATCGTCGAAGACGGACCTGGTCAACGGTGTGCGGACGAATCCGGGCGCGATCGCGTTGCAGCACACCCCGTGCCTCGACCATGCCTCCGCCTGGGACCGGGTCAGTGCCGCGACAGCCGCCTTCGAAACCCCGTACGCGCCGCTGTTGCCGAACGCCCGGACCGTCTGCTGCGATGCCAGATTGATGATCCGGCCCCATCCCCGCTCGGCCATGAGGGGGCCGTAGCGGCGACCGAGGAGGAACGGCGCGTCAAGGTTCACAGCCATCGTGAGATCCCACTCGTCGTCGGTCAGCGTGCCGAAGGGCGGCCTGATGTTCACGCCGGCGGAGGCGACGAGTATGTCCGGTTCCCCGAATGGCTCGGCGGCCAGGTCGGCCGCCCTGCTCAGTTCCGCGCGGCTGGCTACGTCACAACGGACACCTTCGGCCAGTCCGCCGGCCACGCGGAGGTCGTCCACCACGGATTCCAACGCGTCGGCGCGTCGTCCCATGGCCACGACCCGAGCGCCGGCCCGGCCGAGCGCGATGCCCCGGCCGATGCCGGAGGTCGCGCCGGTCACCACCGCGGTGCGCCGCCGCAGTGAGAAGAGCTCGTTCAGGAAATCCGCCATCACCGTTCCTTCACCGGCCAGTGGTCAGAGCCATCGTTCTCGATCCGGGAGCTCCGAGCCTGGGATACACCTGAGGATCAGGGCGATCTCGGACCGGGCCCTGCCGACCGCCCGCGGAGTCCCTGGGGATGGTGACCTGCAACGTATGCGTCGAGTGCAGCGCGGGCCTGGGCCTGCCGTACGGGGTCAGCCAACTCGGGGCGGCGTCGGTACGCCTCGGCTTTGACATCCTGCCAGCGCCGTCCAGTATGCATGGGCCCGTCTCCTTGTCCTCTGCCGCCCTTCTTGCCGGTTACCGGGTTTCGTTGTCGTTCCATGGGTTGATCAGTGGGATTCCCAGGTGGGCGAAATCCCGGGTGTTACGGGTGGCGAGAGCCAGGTCGTGCACCGTGGCCGTCGCGGCGAGGAACCCGTCGATGACCGGCACCGGTCTGCCGTTGCGGTCGCCGTCCGCCACGAGTATTCCCCAGGCGTCGGCTATCGGGATGTCGACGGTGAGGATGCGGTCCGCGAAACGGGGTACCAGGTCCGTGTCCAGCCAGGCGGCCAGGTGCGTCCGCCGGTTGCCGGCCGGGAGGCGTTCGATCCCCCGGCGGATCTCCGCCAGTGAGAGGACGCTGATGAACGCACGGTCTTCGTCCAGCTCGTCGATCCAGCGGACGAGGGCGGGGTCAGGGCGTGGCCGCGCCCGTTCCGACAGGACGTTGGTGTCGAGAAGGACGTTCACAGGCCGATGCCAGGGGAGGTTTCCCGTGGGCGCTGGATGAGGTCGGCCACCTCGCCGAGCGGTGATGCGGCGAGAAAGTCACCCAGGGTGCCGCGGCGGCGTGTTCTGCGTTCCCATTCCTCGATGGACACCACGACTGCTGTCCGGCGCCCGTTACGGGTAATCGTCTGGGGTCCTTCGGAGGCGGCCCGGTCGAGCATCTCACTGAAGTGTGCCTTGGCGGACGCGGCCGTCCACTGGCTCGCTGGTTCGGTCACGACGAACCTCCGGTCAAGTAGGTCAGACTAGTCATAGTAGTCATGCGGCGGGCATGCAGCCAGGCCGGGACTGTCTTGCCGGGCAGTTGCCGTGCGGGTGTTGACCGTGACCTCGGCCGGGATGGCTGTTTCAACGTTCGTGGCCCCGGCAGCCTGTCCACCCGGGGCGGCCGCCGGTTGCGCCGCGGGGCGCTCGTCCGCTCGGGCAGCCTCGGCCGGCTGAGCGCGGCCGGCTGGTCCGCGCTGTACTCGCACGGCATCCGTACGATCATCGACCTGCGCAACGACGACGAGATCGGGCCATCCGGCAGGTCTCCGCGGCGAGGAAGACGTCCACACGCGAGGCCGTTCTCGCCACGCTGGCCGCCGTCGACGTCCCCGTCTGCCTGCGTTCCGCCGGCGTCCCCGCCGATATCTGTCTTCGGTGATATCGCTGTTTACGGATAGCGGCGTAGTATTGGTCAGTGGTGATACCGCCGGGTGAGTACCAGGTGGTCGCGGCGCGGGACCTCGGCGCGGCGATCAAGCACTTCCGAACCTCCGCCGGGGTGACGCAGGTGGCTGCGGCCGAGGCGGTGGAGCGGTGGGGAGCGGGCAGCCCGGCGCTGTCGGTCGGGCTACCCATCGGGGCGGTGATCGGCCCTCGGGACATGCGGGGTCTGGACTTCTTCGAGAACATCCTGCCTGAGGGGCCGACGCTGCAACGGATGGCGGCTATGGCCGGGGTACGCCCAGCCGACACCTACGGGATCCTGAAAGCGTTCGGCCGCGACTGCGCTGGCGCGATCCAGCTGCTACCCGAGGGCGAGGAGCCGGGCGACGTCCACCACGGCCGTGGGCAACGCCGACGCGCATGCCAAGAACTTCTCGATCCTGCACGAGGCTGACGAACCGACCGTCCGCCTCGTCCCGTTGTATTCAGTGAGCATCTTCCGGAGTGGATATTCTTAAATCCCTTCCGCTGGCCGCAGTCGTTCACCGGGTTGGCGGGGTACTCCCAACCGATCGCCGATCGGCGTTTTTGATCCAGGTCTTCTTTGTGTGGGCAGGGGTGGGCCCTATCGCATTCATGGTTCTACCAGAACCTGCCGTGGCTTCTGCCGTGCACGCCGACCAGCATGCCACTCCTGTGACACCGGCCAACGCAATGATCGATGAGTGTGAGGTTCTGGCCACGCCAGCGACCGCCCCACGCGGGACGAGCCCCTGTGGATGTACCAGCCCTTGTGGGATGTACGGGTGCGTTGCGTGGCATACTCCGCAGCTATGGGTGATAGGGGGATTCGGGCGGCGGCGATCCGGTGACGGGCGGGCAGCAGGAAGAGGAACCGACGCCGCGGTGGGATTTCTTCATCTCCTACACCGGTGTCGACCGAGGCTGGGCGGAGTGGGTGGCCTGGCAGCTGGAGGCCGCCGGGCTACGGGTGCTGATCCAGGCGTGGGACTTCATTCCGGGTTCGAACTGGGCAGTGCGGATGCAGCAGGGGGTCAGCCAGGCGGACCGCACCATAGCTTTGCTGTCCGAGGCCTATCTGACGTCGATCTACGGCCAGGCGGAGTGGCAGGCCGCGCAGGCCGCGGATCCACTGGGCTTCGCCAGCAGGCTGGTCCCGATCCGGATCACGGACTGCCCCCGGCCGGGGCTACTGGGGCAGATCGTGTCGTTCGATCTGTTCGATGTGCCCGCGGCGACCGCTGCCGCCCGGCTGCTCGAGCAGGTGAGGATTCTGCGGGCAGGACGGGCGAAACCCCCTGCCGCCCCGGTTTTTCCCGGCCTCGCCGATACGCCCGGCAGTACTACCGTGCTCACGTCCCCGCCGAGGACGCCGGGAAGGAGACAGCCCGTTCCGCCGCCGGCACCTGGCCCACTCGTACGTGGGACACCGGTCCGCCGCGCGGTGCTTCACCACGGCAGCCAACTCTCCCGCGCGCTCGGCGCTCCCGGGATCCGCGCGGTGATGTGGTCGCCGAACGACCGGCTGCTGGCCGCTGGCAGCGACGACAGCACCGTGACCGTATGGGACGTGGCCAACCCCGCGACTCCGGCACGTCGCGCCACCCTCACCGACCACCGTCACGGCAGTGTGAAGGCGGTGGGGTGGTCACCGGACGGCCACCTGCTTGCCACCGGCTGCGCGGACAGCACGGTACAGCTGTGGGAGATGACGGACCCCGCGAGCCCTGCCCGCCGCGCCGCCCTCACTGACCATCGCGACTGGGTGGAGGCGTTGGCGTGGTCACCGGACAGGCATGTGCTGGCCACCGGTAACCGCGACGGTACGGTGACCTTCTGGGACGTGGCCAACCCCCTGACTCCGACACGCCGTACCACCCTCACCGACCACCGCAGCCCGGTGCGGGCGGTGGCATGGTCACCGGACGGCCACCTTCTGGCCACCGGTAACCGCGACGGTACGGTGACCGTCTGGGACGTGGTCAGCCCCCTGACTCCGGCACGCCGCGCCACCCTCACCGACCACCGCGGTCCGGTGCGGGCGGTGGCATGGTCACCGGACAGCCGCCTGCTGGCCAGCGGCAGCGCGGACAGCACGGTACAGCTGTGGGGGATGGCCGACCCCGCGAGCCCCGCCCGTCGCGCCACCCTCACCGGCCACCGCGGCTGGGTGGAGGCGGTGGCATGGTCACCGGACGGCCACCTGCTTGCCGCCGGCAGCGTGGACAGCACGGTGACCCTGTGGGAGGTGACCAGCATCGCGGCCCCCACCCGCCGCGCCACCCTCACCGACCACCGCGGTCCGGTGGAGGCGGTGGCATGGTCACCGGACAGCCACCTGCTTGCTACCGGCGGTGCCGACTGGACGGTGATTGTGTGGGAGCTGCCCGATGCCCGGTAAATGGTTGTTGCGCCGGGTGAGTGTGGTCGGGCAGACCGTGACCGTTAGGCCGGAGTGTTGGAGATCCGGCCACGCGACGCCCGGATAGCTCTCCCCACGGGCAGTGATGTCGAGATCGCCTTCGGGACGAACACGTCCGATCCGGCC
>NZ_CAKKTL010000175.1:0-1837 GCF_920664355.1 Protofrankia sp. CiP1_Cm_nod2 | reverse complement strand
ACCGTGGTGGTAGCACGGGAGCGGTCCGAGATCGCGAAGGGCCGCGCCATCGGGAACGGCCACGAGCAGGCACGGGCGGCCGGGGTGGATGCCGGAGCCGCGGCGGCGGCCGAGGATCGCTGCGTGAGCTGAACGCCAGGCTGACGTCCATCTGAATTCCATCTGTTGTCCATGGGGCTGGGCGCGCGATCCGACCAGACTGCCAGTGCTGGTATGTGACCTGGCCATGTTCAGGGTGAACGTGTTCGGATCGACGATGCGGTCGGGCCGGGAGATATGGTGAGCGACGAGATAACTATCAGGCTGGGTGAGGTCGCGGGGCCGGAGCTGTACCAGCGCAATGCATTTCGGATCACCGGAGTTTCCACCGACGCCGATCGGCGGACGGTGCGGCAGCGCCAGCAGAAAATCCTCACCGCGTTGCGGGCCGGCGCTGATATCGATCTCGGTCATGATCTGCCGGTCACGGCGGAGGAGACGCGCGCTGCTTTCGAGCGTATTCTCGGCGACCCGCGCGGCCGGCTGGTCGACGAGATTTTCTGGCTGTGGGACACCCCTGATCCCACCTGTGGATGTGCCCGGGAGCTGCACAGTGACCACGATGCGGCCGTCCTGGCCCACAGCGTGGCGCTCGACCGGGAGATCTCGCCGAATGCCCTGTCCGACGAGGACGCCGACGATGCCGACGATGCCGATGCCGATGCCGACGCCGACGCCGACGCCGACGCCGACGCCGCCGACGCTGACGAACTCGAGCGGTTGTGGTCCGAGGCGCCGCGGCGGTGGGAGTCACTCCTGCGCCAGGAGGCCTTCTGGGGCCACATCCGGCATCGGATCGTCAGTCTGGACGAACGGCAGCTCGACGAGTCCGTCATCGACGTGCTCCGAGAGAAGGTACCGATCGCCCTGGTCAAGCCGCTGCTCGGGCTTGCTGCCACGGCGGACGGGGAAGACCCCGGCCGGCTGGCCGAGCAGGCTCGCCGCTGGCCCGTGCCACCGCATGTGGTCGACGACCATCTGGAGCTGGCCGCCGAGCCGCTGTATCGCATAGCGGAGGCAACGATAACCGAGGCGTCCAGACTGCTCGGCCGCGGCAGCCTGAACGATACGGCGTCGATCGTGCCGGAAGAGATCGTGTCGACAGCGTCGCTGATCGAGCGGCAGGCTGTGCCGAAACTGCGACGCCTGGAGGTCATGCTCCCCTCCGACCGGCACCGTCGGACGGCCTCCGTGCGCGACGACGCGGCAGTCGTGCTCAACAACTGTGCCATGAAGCTGGCGAGGAAGACCGGTTCCACCGCGAAGATTCAGGTGCGGGAGTGGTTCGCCCGGGCAGGCGAACTGGCCTCCGGCCCACTTACCATGCGGCTGCTGGCGGAGAACCGTCCCTGGTTCGACAAGATGGTGGAAGAACTCGAGCGCGTCAGGGAAAGAACCCTGGAGCAGGCCCTTATGGGCCACGTCAGCCGGGCCAGGAGGATGCTGGAGGAGGACAGACGACGGCTGCGTGGCATCTTCGGCGACGACGAGATCGACGGTTTGTTCGAAAAACTGGACGACATCGTACTGCAGGAGCGTAGGAACAGCATCAGTCAGAAAGCACGTACGACGCCGAGTCAGCCGTCGTCCCCGGATCACGCCAGACCACGGATGCCCTCCCCGCCTCCTGATAGCCGTGCGCCGCTCCGCCGACGCCGGCCTCGGGCCCGGACCGTCCGTCTCCTTGTGGCGGCGCTGCTCGCTACCGTTATCACGATCCTGGTTCTGCTGAGCAGGCCCAGTTCCCCGCCTGCCTCCCACCTTCCGATCGCTACCGTTGCCACCGGGTTTGCGTCGC
>NZ_CAKKTL010000174.1:3062-11207 GCF_920664355.1 Protofrankia sp. CiP1_Cm_nod2 | reverse complement strand
GGGTGGCGGCTGGGGCGGCGGCCAGCCTCAGCCCCCGGCCGCGCAGCAGGGCTGGGGCGCGCCGCCGTCCGCGGCGGCCGGCGGCGGGGGCGGGGCATCCGTGAACCTGGACAAGGGCCGGGTCTCCCTGCGCAAGGGCCAGAGCGTCTCGCTGGTCAAGACCGGGGCGCCGCCGCTGACCCGGGTGCGGATGGGCCTCGGCTGGGATCCCGCGTACAGCGGGCGCCAGATCGACCTGGACGCCTCCTGCATCCTCTTCGACGGCCGGGGCAAGGACGTGGACAAGGTGTGGTTCATGTCCAAGAAGGGTGCCCGCGGCGCGGTCCGCCACTCCGGCGACAACCTCACCGGTTCCGGTGAGGGCGACGACGAGACCATCTTCGTCGACCTGGCCGCGCTTCCGCCGAACGTCGAAGCCCTGGTCTTCACGGTGAACAGTTTCCAGGGGCAGCGCTTCACCGAGGTCCGCAACGCCTTCTGCCGGCTGATCGACGACTTCACCGGCGCCGAACTCGTCCGGTTCGACCTGTCCGAGTCGAAGCCGCAGACCGGGCTCGTCATGTGCAAGGTGGTCCGCCAGTCCGGCGGCCCGAACTGGACGATGACCGCCATCGGCGAGTTCCACGACGGCAAGACCGTGCGCGCGATGGTCGGCCCGTCCAGGCAGTATCTGTAGAGTAACGATCCGTGCGGACGAGGGGCGGCCGTGGGGTGGCTGGGTCCGGCCGTGTTCCGGGCCGGCTGCCGGGCCGGGGCCGGGGCTGACAGCCGGCCCTCGGCCGGGGCCCGACAGCAGTGCCCGGCATAAAAAACTAAAGCCGCACACGATGTTTCTCGTGATGTTCTCCCGCGAGAACCCGTGGATATCTCACGAGTTCTCGCGGGAAGTCTTCCGCGGTTTCCACGGCTTCGTGCATTTTGTGGCACCGCCGGTTCCGCGGTTTTTCGTGGCCGTGCGTCCCGCGGCGGTCCGGCGGCCTACTGCTGCAGCTTGTAGTCCCGCAGCAGCGCGCGGCTGATGATCCTCTTCTGTACCTCGGACGTGCCCTCACCGATGAGCATGAACGGCGCCTCCCGGAAAAGCCGCTCGATCTCGTACTCCTTCGAGTAGCCGTATCCGCCGTGAATACGGAACGACTCGGTCGTCACCTCGTAGCAGTATTCGCTGGCGAGGAACTTGGCCATCCCGGCCTCGACGTCGTTGCGCTGGCCGCTGTCCTTCTTGCGGGCCGCGTTCACCATCATCAGGTGGCCGGCCTCCACCTTGGTCGCCATCTCCGCCAGCTTGAAGGCGATCGCCTGGTGGTCGGCGATCTGGTGGCCGAAGGTGCGGCGCTGCTGGGCGTAGGCGATGGCCAGCTCGAACGCCCGGATCATGATGCCGCAGGCGCGGGCCGCGACATTAACCCGGCCCACCTCCACGCCGTCCATCATCTGGTAGAAGCCCTTGCCGCGGCCGTCGGGGCCGCCGAGGACCGACGACGCCGGCACCCGGTGGCTGTCGAGCACCATCTCGGTGGTCTCGACCCCCTTGTAGCCGAGTTTCTCCAGCTTCCCGGGGATCGTGATGCCCTCGTGGGTGCCGAACCCGGGCTCCTTCTCCAGCAGGAACGTCGTCATGTTCCGGTAGACGGAGTCGGCGCCCTCGTCGGTCTTCACGAGAGTCGCGACGAGGGCGGCGCGGGCACCGTTGGTCAGCCACATCTTCTGGCCATTGATCACGTAGTCGTCGCCGTCGGGAGTGGCCCGGGTGGTGATCGCGGACACGTCCGAGCCGCAGCCGGGCTCACTCATGGAGAAGGCGCCGCGGATCTCCCCGGTGGCCATTTTCGGCAGCAGCCGCTGCTTCTGTTCCGGGGTGCCGTGCTGGATGAGGAGGTAGGCGACTATGAAATGCGTGTTGATGACTCCCGACACGCTCATCCAGCCGCGGGCGATCTCCTCGACGACCAGGGCGTAGGTGAGCAGCGACTCGCCGAGCCCGCCGTACTCCTCGGGAATCGTGATCCCGAACAGCCCCATCTCCTTCATGGCCTCGACGATCGCCTCCGGGAACTCGTCCTTGTGCTCGAGTTCCGTGGCGTATGGCAGAATCTCTTTGTCGACGAATGTGCGCACAGCCGACAAAATGTCGGCCTGGACGTCCGTCAGACCATCGGTCTGCGCGATCCTGCCCATGGTGTCCGCTTCCTTTCTCGCCGTACCGTGGTCGGCCCGTGCCATTTCTGTACCGGCTGTCGGGAATCACGTGCGGGTCGTCGTATACTTATGAGAAGTATCACGGCATTCGCGGGCGGGCGCCAGCGACGCCGGCGGGTGGCCCCTTGCGCGGCACCGTCCCGGCCCTGGCGGCATCCCGGCCCAAGGCCCGCCCGCCCGTGCCGCCGCCCCGGCCGCGATGACCGTATGGCGCTCCGCGAACGTGTGGCGGGGAGGCCTGCCGGCGAACGCCGGCCCGCGCGGACGGCCAGCGGGCCCAGCGGGCCGTACGGCCCGGCCGGGGGCGTTCGATATCAGCCCACCGAGCGGCATCGGGGGCACTGCACAGTATCAACAATCACTGTCCGTATCGCCTGATATCGGGTAGATAGCCCATAAAGTAGTCCGCGAGGGGGCTTGATGTTGTTGTTCTGACGCGACCGTTGTGCCTCCGGAGGCGTTGTGCGCTCGTTTCTTCGCAAGGCCCGTCAGGGGCCGCTGGGCAGGATCCCGCAGGAGGTGCCCGTCTGGCGCCACCTCGCCGCGGCGGCGACGATCGCCCTGGCCGCGGCCGGTGTCCTGACGGCCGGCTACCGGCCCGGGGACGCGGGGACGCTGCGAGCGCCGCTGTCCCCCGTCGCCGCGGACAGCCCGGACGCCGCGGCGGCCGGCAGCCCGCTGGCCGGCGCCCGTTTCTATGATGATCCCGACAGCCAGGCGGACGCCGCCGCGGCCCGGCTGCGCGGCCAGGACCCCGTGAACGCGGCCCTGCTCGACAAGATCGCGAATACTCCGCAGGCGATGTGGCTCGGCGACTGGTTCCCGACCGCGCGGGTCCGCGCCATCGTTGCCGAGCGGGTCGACAGCGCGCGGGCCGCCCAGGCGGTCGCGGTGTTCGCCGTCTACCACATACCGGCCCGCGACTGCGGCGGCTACTCCGCCGGCGGGGCGAACTCGCCGGACGAGTACAGCGCGTGGATCTCGGAGGTCGCCGCCGGCATCGGCGCCGGCCCCGCCGTGGTGGTACTCGAGCCGGACGCGATCGCCGGCGCGGACTGCCTGCCCGCCGCCGGCCAGCGGACGCGCTACACGCTCATCCGCGAGGCGGGCACGCTGCTGACCCGGCACGGGGCCACCGTCTACCTCGACGCCGGGCAGCCGGACTGGCGCAGCGCCACCGAGATGGCCGGCCGCCTGCGGCTTGCCGGCGTCTCCGCCGTGCGCGGCTTCGCCCTGAACACGGCGAACTTCGTCGCCACCGCCGACCTGCTGGCCTACGGCAACCAGATCGTCGCCGAGCTCGGCGGCAGCGGCCACTTCGTCGTCGACACCAGCCGCAACGGCCGCGGCCCGGCCCCGGACAGGCAGTGGTGCAACCCGCCGGGCCGGGCGCTGGGAGCCCGCCCGACCACCCAGACCGGCGACGAGCACGCGGACGCGTTCCTGTGGGTGAAGGGCCCCGGCGAGTCCGACGGCACCTGCAACGGCGGCCCCCCGGCCGGCGAGTTCTGGCAGCCCTACGCCCTCGACCTGGCCCGCCGAGCGCCCTATTAGCCCGTCCCACAGGACGAGCCCATCCCACCGGCCGCCACCGGCACAAATACGTCCACCGGCACAAATACGTCCAGCAGTACAAATACGTCCAGCGGCACCGCTGCCCACCGCGTCCGCATCCGTTCCCAAGGTTCTGGGATCAGGGGGTTCTGGGATCAGGGGGCGCGGACGGGGAAACCGAGGTCGAGGGCGGCGGTGGCCAGCCGGCGGTCGTAGGTGACGAACGCTGTCAGGCTGTCGCCGAGCCGCCGCGCGGCGGCCAGATGGATCGCGTCGAGGGTGCGCACCAGCGGGCCGGCGACCGCCCCGGCGTCGTCCAGGACGGGCCGGTCCAGGATGATGTGGTCGAGGCGGTTGAGCATGGTCACCGCCGCTTTGTACAGGTCGGCGTCGTCCGCGGTGGCGCGCCGTACCGCTCGGACGACCTCGGCGCGGGCGAGCAGGGAGGTCACCTGGGGATATCCGGCGTGCGCGCCGAGGAAGGCGCGCAGCGCGGGTGTCTCGGCCTCGGTGACGACCAGCTTCACCAGCGCGCACGAGTCCAGGTAGATCAACGATCGTCCTCGGCGCGCATGTCGAGGAGTACCTCCGACAGCGCCGGCCCGTCCGTGCGTGGGGGCCCGGGCTCCCAATCGGCGAGACCGCCCTCGCCGGGCTGGAGCACTCCTTCGTCGATCAGCCGTGCCCGCGCCTGGTGGAGGTCGCTGGGTGGGGTGAGAACGGCGATAAGGCGGCCGCGTTCGGTGATCTCGATGGTCTCGCCGGTCTTGACCCGGTCGAGGATCCTGGAAGCGTTGTGCTGGAGCTCCCGTACGCCGATCCGTTCCATCATGACGCACATGATATAGCCCCATGTGCGTCAAGGCTGTGGCGCTGTGGATAAGCAGCGAGTCAGCTTGCCTGTGGGTAGGGCTTCGCGGACAGGGAGTCAAGAAGCGCGTCGAATGCGGCGTCACTCTCACAGATCACCGACCGGCCGGCCGCAAGGTCCGCAAGCGCTTCATAGATCATGCGCTCGGTGTCGGGATCCGCGTCGATCTCCTCGACGTCACGGAGAACACGCGGTAGCTCGGACTCGCTCATGCCTGCTCCGCCTCCCGTGCCGTCTTCGTCTCGTCGGGACGTATCTTGAACTCGAGTACCAAAAAGTACTGCAGATCGTGGCTGTCGCATCTTCGGACCTCGGCCATGGGCGACGCGCCACCGGCCCTGTCGTCTCGTCCCGGAGTGCGAGTACCCGCTGGCAGCGCACTCGGGGCCTGTTCGGGGTGCCCTGTGATCCGTCCATCTCGCTTAGCGTACTCACCTGGACACGCGTCAACCGGCTTCCGTGTGAGCCGCAGGCGCTCCCACACCCTCAACCCAGCCCCCCGACCGGGACAGATGAGTGCGCGGACGGAGCGACTACGTGGTTCCTGGCCTCGTCACGGCGACGGTTTCCACGTCATGGCTCCGTTCACTGACAACATCGCCTGGATCGGGAGCCGTGAAGGTGGGGGTAGCCTCGCGCCGTGAGGCCGAACCATCAACCGTTGCGGTGGTCGGCCGTGACGGCGGGTATTTGGCTGTGGCGGGCGTCGCGCCAGGTGTTCGGTGGGGCGGGTGTCATGACGGGTGGTCGGCGGTGACGGCGGTGTCGGGGCGGATGTTCTGTCGCCGACTGGCGGGGCTGCTCGTCCTCGATCCCAACGGGGACGTGGTCGGACGGCTGCGGGACGTGGTGGTGATGCTGCGGCCGGGTAGCCAGCCGCCCCGCGTCCTCGGGCTCGCGGTCGAGGTGCAGCGTCATCCGATCTTCGTCCCGATCGGGCGGGTGACGGGGGTGGAGTCGGGCGCCGTGGTGCTCTCCTCGGCCCGGCTGAGCTGGCGCCGGTTCGCCCAGCGTCCCGGTGAGACCCTGGTGCTCGGCGAGCTGCTGGACCGGCAGGTGACGCTGGTCGCCACCGGCGCCCCGGCCACCGTGGTCGACGCCGCGATCGAACAGGTCCGCGGCGGGGACTGGGTCCTCGACCACGTCGCGGTACGCATCGGCCGGCGGCGCCGCGGCGAGATCCGCACGGTCTCCTGGGCCGAGGTCACCGGCTTCTCCCTGCCGGAGGAGGACCAGGGCGCGGCCAACATGCTCGAGGTGTTCGAGAAACTGCGGCCGGCGGACCTCGCCGCGCTGCTGCGGGACCTCTCCGACAAACGCCGTGTCGAGGTGACCGCGGCCCTCGACGACGAGCGGCTCGCCGACGTCCTGGAGGAACTGTCCGAGGACGAGCAGGTCGAGCTGCTCGGCGGGCTCGCCGACGAGCGGGCCGCCGACGTCCTGGAGGCGATGGGCCCCGACGACGCCGCCGACCTGCTGGGGGACCTGCCCGCCGGGGATGCCGAGCGGCTGCTGCGGCTGATGGAGCCGTGGGAGGCCGCGCCGGTCCGGCGTCTGCTCGTCTACCCGGACCGGACCGCCGGGGGCATGATGACCAGCGAACCGGTGATCCTCGGCCCGAACGCGACTGTGGCCGAGGCGATCGCGCGGATCCGGGCGCCGGAGCTCTCCCCGGCGCTGGCCGCGCAGGTGTACGTGGTGCGCCCCCCGTTCGAGACGCCCACCGGGCGCTACCTCGGCCTCGTCCACTTCCAGCGGCTGCTGCGGGAACCGCCCGGGGCGCTCGTCAGCGGTGTCGTCGACGTCGGCATCACCCCGCTGCGGCCGGAGGCGTCGCTCCAGGAGGTGACCCGGCACCTCGCGTCGTACAACCTGGTCGCCGTCCCGGTGCTGGACGACGGCGCCCGGCTGGTGGGGGTGGTTACTGTCGACGACGTGCTGGACCACCTGCTGCCGCCCGGCTGGCGGGAGCACGACCTCGACCCGGACACCACGGGGCCGGACGCCACGAGCCGGGACGCTACGAGCCGGAACGTCACGAGCCTGGGTGGCTCGGGTGCGGGTGGCTCGGGTGCGGCGGGGACCTGATGAGGCTCCGCCGCCATACGGGCAGACTCGATCAGCCCCGTCCGTCCCGCCGGTCGGCGCTGGTCCGCCGTCCCTACGAACCGGACGCCTTCGGCCGGGCCGCCGAGCGGATCGCCCGGTTCATCGGGACCGCGCGCTTTCTGGTGGTGCAGAGCATCGTGGTGGTGCTGTGGATCGGCTACAACATCATCGTGCCCCGTGACCTGCGGTTCGACAACTACCCGTTCATCTTTCTGACGCTGGCGCTGTCCCTGCAGGCGGCGTATGCCGCGCCGTTGATCCTGCTGGCGCAGAACCGGCAGGACGACCGGGACCGGGCCAACCTCGCACAGGACCGGGAACGGACCGGACGCCAGCTCGACGACACCGAGTACCTCGCCCGCGAGATAGCGGCGATCCGTATCCGGGTCGGGGAGCTGGCCACCCGTGACTACCTGCGCTCCGAGCTGCGGGCGGAGCTGCGGGCGCTGCTGGCCGAGTCCCTGGGGACCCCCGTGGGGACTTCCGCGGGAACCCCCGTGGGGACTTCCGCGGGGACGGATGCGGGAACAGGTGAGGACGCCACCGCCGGGCATCGCCGCGGCCCCGGGCCGTGGGAGCGGCGGCCCGAACGCGGCAGCTCCACCGACCGGCGGCTCCAGAGCCCGTGAACCAGCAGACCCGACCGGGAAGGCATCACCGGGGACGGCATCACCGGTGACGGCGTCACTGGGGACGGCGTCGCGGAGGGACGGCGTTACCGAGGGAAAGACGTCGCCGGGGAGCCGGGAGCGTGCCTCGGGGCGGGAACTCGGCTGGCGTCCGCGGGCCGGGGCGTTCGCGGGACGAAGGCTTATGCGAGGGATCCTCGGCACAGAGTGAGAATGGACAGGGCGATTTCGACCCCGCGGGGCCCGAGCTCCCGCGACCAGGCTGTGATGATCGCGTTTTCTCGCTCGTGCTGGATGCGCGGGCCGCCGTCCGCGGAACGCAGCGCCTGAATCTGCCGGGATATCTCCAGACGGGCGCCGACGAGCGCGCGGAGCTGTGTGTCGATCTCGTCTATGGCCCGCCGGCCGTCCGCGATCGAGGAGACCGTCGGTGCCGGCGTGGCGGCGGGAAGCGCGTGGCTTGTCATCTGGGCTCTTTTCATCCGGGACCCGGCCATCCCGGAGCCGGACAGGCCCGGGGAAAGTCCGGGCCTTGAGTCTCGGCGTGTCGCGTCAGATACGCGGCAGTGCAGGGACCGTGCCCGGTCCCTGGTAAAAATGATCCGGCGATCTGCTCGCGCGGCGCGCGCAAAGAGGAGATCCACCAGGCATGGCTACCAGCATGCCAGCCGGGATTGCCACCGTCCAGCGGTCCGTCCGGCTCGCACCGTGACCGCACATGACCCAGAAGCGGGCGGGACGTCACGCCGATGGCTCCGGGCGTCACCCGAATGCCGGGCAGGA
>NZ_CAKKTL010000174.1:0-2759 GCF_920664355.1 Protofrankia sp. CiP1_Cm_nod2 | reverse complement strand
GGACGGCATGGGCGCGTCACCGGGACGGCGGCGGGACGGCATGAGGGTGTCACCAGGGCGGCGGCAGGACGGATGAGAGGATCGTCTCGTGGCCCAGTTGCAGCTGGACGGCATGCCGCGGCGGCTGTTCGTGTGCACCCCGTCGAAACTGTCCGCGTTCGCGGAATGCCCCCGCCGCTACCGGATGGCCTATCTCGACCGGCCGGCGCCGGTGAAGGGGCCGCCATGGGCGCACAACTCCCTCGGCTCCAGCGTGCACAACGCCCTGCGGGCCTGGTGGGACGAACCGCTGGCCCGCCGCACGCCGACCCGCGCCGCCCACCTCGTCCGGCTGCTGTGGGTCACGGACGGCTGGCGGGACGCCGAGCAGTCCACGGCCTGGCGGGAACGGGCCGCGCAGATGGCCGGACGTTACGTGGCCACCCTCGACCCGGCCCGCGAGCCCAGGGCGGTGGAACGCCAGGTCGCCGCGCGCACCGAACGGCTGGCCCTGTCCGGGCGGGTCGACCGGCTCGACGACCGGGACGGCGAGCTCGTCGTCGTCGACTACAAGACGGGACGCCGCGCGCCCACCGACGACGACGCCCGGGTCTCCCAGGCGCTGGCGCTGTACGCGCTGGCGGTCTCCCGCACTCTGCGCCGCCCCTGCTGGCGGGTGGAGCTGCACCATCTGCCCACCGGCACCGTGGCCAGCGCCGAGCATGACGAGGCGTCGCTGCACCGCCAGCTGCAGCGGGCCGAGGCGCTGGCCGACGACGCCGAGCGGGCGGCCGAGGCGCTGCGTGATGGCGCCGAGCCGGACACGGCGTTCCCGCCACAGCCGGGCCGGCTGTGTTCCTGGTGCGACTACCGGCGGCACTGCCCCGAGGGCCGCGCCGCAGCCCCCGACCGGGCCCCCTGGGACGCCGTCGCCGTCGCCGACGCCGTCGCCGACGCCGGCACCGAGCCGTCCGGCTGAGCCCCGTACTCCTCTGGGGTCAGCCCGTACCCTGGGCCGGAGACGCCTGCCGCCCTCGGGCACGCCCCGTCCCCTCGCGCCTGCCCATCCGCTCTCGCGCCAGCCCGTCCCTGCGCGGCCCGGCCGGGGAGTGCCGGGGAATCTGGCTGGCATTTGCCCGGGTAAGGCTGCGACCTGCGGAAACACCTGAACGCCGTCGTCCGCCACACCTCTGTTCGGGCAGCCCCGCCGAAGTGCCCGAAGGACGGGACTCGGTACTGTCACGACAGTACCGAGTCCCGTCCTTGCTCATGGGCCGTTGTAGGGATCATGCGAATGGCCGCTGCCTCCGGCTCTCCGCCGCTGTTACCGGTCGTGGCCCCGCCGGCGGTTTCGGTCGAGGAGCGTCCGGGACCTGCTCGTTGTCCGGTAGGCCGGCGGGAGCTGGGCCATGATGGCTTCGTGACAGAGCGAGTGAGTGCCGGCCAGCCGAACACCGTGTCCACGGTCGCGGCCGTGTCTCCGGCCGTGCTGCCGGACGCCCGGCTGCCCGGTGGCGGCCGGGCCCGGCCCGCGGGCAGCCCGTCGCGGGTGTCGGCGAAGGCCGGGACGTTCACCGAGTCGGTGATCCGGGAGATGACCCGGCTCTGCCTGGCACACGACGGCATCAACCTCGCCCAGGGCTTCCCGGACTTCCCCTGCCCGGCCGAGCTGAAGGAGGCGGCGAAGGCCGCCATCGACGCGGACGACAACCAGTACGCCATCACCTGGGGCGCGAAGGCCTTCCGGCACGCCATCGCTGCCAAGGTCGCCCGTACCTACCCGGGGTGGACGGTGGACCCGGAGACCGAGATCTGCGTGACCTGCGGCTCCACCGAAGCGATGATCGCGACCATGCTCGCGCTGGTCGACCCCGGCGAGGAGGTGCTGCTCTTCGAGCCCTTCTACGAGAACTACGGCCCGGACACGATCCTCTCCGGCGCGCGGCCGAGGTTCGTCCCGCTGCACGGGCCCGACTGGAGCATCGACGAGGCGCAGCTGCGCGCCGCCTTCTCCGACCGGGTGCGGGCCGTCGTCATCAACACGCCGCACAACCCGACCGGCAAGGTGTTCACCCGCGCCGAGCTGGAGCTGATCGCCGAGCTCTGCCAGCGGCACGACGCGCTCGTCCTCACCGACGAGATCTATGAGCACATCCAGTATCTCGGCCCGGGCGGGCACATCCCGCCCGCCACCGTCCCGGGGCTCGCCGACCGCACGGTCACGATCAACGCCCTGTCGAAGACCTACGCGGTGACGGGCTGGCGGGTCGGCTGGACCATCGCCCCACCGGCCTACACCGCCGCCATCCGCAAGGTCCACGACTTCCTGACCGTCGGGGCCGCCGCGCCGTTGCAGGCGGGCGGGGCCGCCGCCATGGCACTGCCGCCGAGCTACTACGACGGCCTCGTCGCCGACTACCTCGAGCGCCGTGACCTGCTGTGCGACGCGCTCGCCACGGCCGGCTTCCGCTTCCGGCCGCCGGACGGCGCGTACTACGTCATGTGCGATACGCGATCGTTCGACCCCGACGGGGACGACGTGGCCTTCGCCCGCCGGCTGCTGGAGACGGCCGGGGTGGCGTCGGTCCCCGGGTCGTCGTTCTTCAACGATCCCGCGTACGGGCGTCACATCGTGCGTTTCGCCTTCCCGAAACGGCTGGACACCCTGCGGGCGGCGGCACAGCGGCTGGCCACCCTCGCCTGACGCGCCCCGCCACGCGCCCCCGGCGACCGCCCCGCCCCGGCGACCGCCGCGCCGACGCCACCGGGAAGTGCCCCGC
>NZ_CAKKTL010000173.1:6985-11296 GCF_920664355.1 Protofrankia sp. CiP1_Cm_nod2 | reverse complement strand
GGGCGGGCGGGCCGGGCGGGCCGGGCGCGGGCCGTGGGGCGGGCCGTGGGGCGGGCCGGCCGGAGCGCGTCCCACAGCTCCAGGCACAAAAATCACGATGTACTTCCCTTTGCCACTTTGATATTTCAAATTAATACGTTAGACGTTTCAATGACCTGGAACGGTTCATACGGTTACACCAGCGGCATTGGCGACCGGAAGCACCCGAAGCAGTGAAGAAAGCTCAGTGAGCTGCGTTATAAACGGGCCCAACGGACGAACGGGCGATTACCGTATCGACTATGGCGCCAGCAGGACTTTCCTGGCAGACGCTGCACGATGTCGGTGCCCTCGCATTGGTCGACACCGCTTCGCAACGAGCTGCCTCGGTCGTACGACCATGTACTCCCGAACTCGACATCACCGACATCGTGGAAGCCGAACGCCTGGTCCAGGCGTGGGCGGACGCGACCACCCGCCAGGAGGCGGAGGCGGCCCTGGCCACGCGCCTGCGGGTCGACTCCGTACGCCTCCTGCAGTCGTTGGGCTGGCTGCTGGCGATGTGGGCGGTGACCCTGCATCTGCGGACCGGCGAACAGCCCCACGTGGTCATCCGGTCGCTGACCTACCGCGGGGTGTGGCGCGGCGCGCAGGCACCCCTTTCGGAACATGTGTGGGAGTCGCTCAGCGAGCGGATCCGCGTCGGCGCGCTGGCCGCGCTGACCGGGGACGCGGACATCACCCACGCTTTCCGGCAGGCGGTCCAGCGGCCCACGGGCATCGACGAGGTGCTGTTGCACCACGCCCTGGTCGTGATGGACGACCTGGCCCGCAGCATGCATGCCATCGGTGTCGACCCGACCGGCCTCGCCCAGACCCTGGCCGTGTACACGGCGCAGCCGTCCGCCATTCAGCCCCCGTCCTTCCGTCCGTTGAAATGAGCACGATGAGCACCTGGGACGAACACCCGGAACGAGCACTTGGAACGAGCACGGTCGCCGCCGCCGCGGCGCCCCGGTCATGTGGCGTCGATGCCGATGGTGGGTATCGTGTCGTCAGGCCGCCTGCCGACAATGCCGTTGGCAGGGCTGACGTGGCAGTGCTGATGACGGTGCCGGCCGGATGACAGTGCCGGCCGGATGACGGTGCCGGCCGGGCATCCTCTCATGATGGTCGGCAATCGCTGATCGGGCCTGTGGCGGGTTACACCACAGCATGCGTCTCCCTACCATCCACGGCCGTCCGCGCGGACGGCACAGAGCATCCATGATCTTTGTCGCAGGCGGCCCGGGCTTCGGGCCGGGCGGTTCGGACACCCCTCAGGTTCCATGCGACAGTTGGATGTCCGGTGCGGCACGCATGGGAGCGGGTGGATGGGTGGAGCGGCGAGCGGGCCCGTGGGAACCAGCCAGGGACCAGCGGGAGCCAGGCGGGAGGCGGAGGCCTCCCCCGCTCGCCATGGTGTCGCCGCGACCGTCCACCGGACGCATCTGCCCGGCCACGACCATCGACGAGAGCACCACCGGACCGGAGAGCTGACGGTGACCACCTTGTCCGACCCGCCCACGGCCGGCTCCCCACCCTCCCGTCCCACACCCGCCGGCTCAGCGCCCACCGGCTCAGCGCCCACCGTTGCCGCGGGGGCGGCCGGGGCGCCGCGGGCCCGGCAGCGGCTGCGCACGGTGGAGATCGTCGAGGCCGCGCTCCTGGTCGATCTGGTCATCGCGATCTGCCTGGTCACACGTTTCCTCCCCTTCGGCTGGCTGCTCACGATCGTCGCGACGGTTCCGGCGGCGACGCTTGCCGCCCGGTGGCGGCTACGGGCGGCCTGGACGGCGATGGTCGCGGCGCTGGCGGTGGCCGTCCTCATCGGCGGCACCGGCTTCGCGATCACGATCACGTCCTGCATGATGACCGGCACGCTGCTGGGCGTCGCGCACCGTCGCCGCTGGGGCCTCGTACGCACCACGGCGGTCGGTCTCGTCGCGCTGTGGGCACCGGTGGCGCTCGGCATGAACGCGCTGTTCTACGTGCTCACCGATCTGCGGGCGCTGGTACTCGCCGAAATCGTCAACAGCTGGGACGGCGCCCGCAGCAGCCTCGTCCACGTCGGGATCGGCCCGGACAGCCCGGGCCTGCGCACCGCGGACGCGCTCCTGCGGTGGGGCGCGGAGCACTGGTGGGCGCTGCTGCCGATCGCGCTGCTGGCCAACACCAGCGTCAACGTGCTCACCGCGGCCGTGGTCACCCGTCCGGTGCTGCGCCGGCTCGCCGTCGGCGCGCCGGAAGCCCGGTCCGACCACCCGAACGCGCCCATATGGGCACCGGGGCCGGCGCCGGCGCGCCGGAAGCCGGCGGCCCGGGGGTGTCCGGAACCGCCCGCGGCGGAACAGCCTCCACATCCGCTGCCCGTCCGCCTGGAATCCGTCACCTACCGCTATCCCCATGTGACGCGGGATGCGCTGCGGGACGTGTCACTGACGATCCGGCCGGCCGAGTTCGTGGCGATCGTCGGCGGCAACGGCTCGGGGAAGTCGACGCTCGCCCGGATCATCAGTGGCTGGCATCCCACCGACGGGCGGGTGCTGCGGCCCGGCGACTGCGCGCTGGGCCGCACCGGCGGCACCGCTATGATCTTCCAACGTCCGGAGTCGCAGGTCCTGGGGGTGCGGGTCCTCGACGACGTCGTCTGGGGCCTGCCCGACGGCGCCACCGTCGACGTGGAGGCCCTGCTGGCGCGGGTCGGGCTCGCGAACGTCGCCGACCGCGAAACCGCCACGCTCTCCGGCGGGCAGCTCCAACGGCTGGCGGTCGCGGCCGCGCTCGCGCGGGCGCCCCGGCTGCTCGTCTCCGACGAGTCCACCGCCATGGTGGACACCGAAGGCCGCGACCAGCTCACCGACCTGCTGGCGCGGCTGCCGGACGAGGAGGGAGTCGCGGTCGTCCACGTGACCCATCACCCGGCGGAGGCACAACGGGCGCACCGCCGGATCGTCCTCGACGCGGGCCGGCTGACCTCGGCGAGCGCCCCGGCGGGCGGTGTGCCGTGCGCGTCCCCCTGGCGCCCGCCGCGGGCCCGGCCCGCGCAGTCCCGCTCGATGGCCCTCCCGTCACCCATCCCGCCGTCCAGCCCGGCCAGCAGACCCGCCACGCCCGCCATACCCGCCGCACCCGCCGCACCCGCCGCACCCGGCGCACCCGGCGCACCCGCCGCACCCGGCGCGCCTGTCACATCCGGCATACCCGCCGTGTCCGCCGTGGACGCCGCGGCCAGCACGGTCGGCATGCCCGCCGCGACCGACACGCCCGGCCCGCTGGAGCGGGCGGCGAGCCGGACTCCCCCGGTGGATCCGCCCGCGGTCATCCCCGTCCCACCGGCTCCGCCGGCCGCCGCTGTCCCGCCGGCCGTCCCCGCTCCGCCGGCCACCCCGGCTTCACCGATCAGACCGATCAGACCGGCCGTATCAGCCGGGTCGGCCGGGTCGGCCGCACCCGCCGGGCAGCGGCTCGCGCGGACGGCCGCGCTGGTCCGCCTCGACGGGGTGGGGCAGGTCTACTCGCCCCGGTCACCATGGGCCCGCCGGGCGCTGCGCGACGTCTCCTTCTGCCTGGACAGCGGTGAGGCGGTGCTGGTCCGCGGCCGCAACGGCTCGGGCAAGTCGACGCTGGCCGCCGTCCTCGCCGGTCTGCTGACTCCCTCGGAGGGTGCGGCCCACCTCGCCGGCCAGCCGCTGACCGCCTGCCCCGGCGAGATCGGGTTTGCCGTGCAGCACTCCCGGCTGCAGCTGCTGGCGCCCACCGTGGGCGCTGACGTGCGCGCGGCGGCCGGCGTGGGCGTGGCCGCCGCCGACGAGGCCCTGGCCGCGGTCGGGCTCGACCCGGAGCTCTTCCGGGACCGGCGGGTGGAGGATCTCTCCGGTGGGCAGATGCGCCGGGCCGCGCTCGCCGGGCTGATCGCCTGCCGGCCTCGGCTGATGATCCTCGACGAGCCGTTGGCGGGCCTGGACGCCCCGTCCAGGCGGATTCTGATCGATGTCCTGGTGAGCCTGCGCGCCCGGACCGGCCTGACGCTGGTGGTGATCTCCCACGACTTCGACGACATGGCCCGCCTGACCGAACGGATGCTCGTCCTGGAAGCCGGGCGACTGGTGCATGACGGACCGTTCACCGACGGCGCCACCGGAGACATACCGTGTCACCCATCCGCGCCGCTGCCCCATCCCCGGCCGGCCGGGGCCCGCACGGAGGCCGAACTCCTCGACGTCACTTCTAGTGATCGCGATAGTTTGAGTAATTGTGACGATACTTTCTGCATCCAGAACGGCACAGCCC
>NZ_CAKKTL010000173.1:0-6593 GCF_920664355.1 Protofrankia sp. CiP1_Cm_nod2 | reverse complement strand
AGGCCGGCGACGGCCACAGCGACGGCGATGCCGGCCGCAGCGACGGCAGTGCCGGCCACAGCAATGCCGATAGCGGCAGTAGCGGTGACAGCGATACCGACAGTGATGGTAGCGGCGACGGGCAGGTAGGCGATGCCGGACGCCCGGGCTGCGTGCCAGCGCAGGGACCGGCGACCGTGGCCTCACGACCGCCGTCGGGAAGATCGGGGAACAGGAGCATCCGCGGCCCGGCCGGCTCCCGCCGGGGCCGGTTCGGCCGGCGGCGGCCGGCCAGGCACGGGCACCGTACCGAGCCGAACCTGTTGCGCTACATCCCCGGTGGCACCCCGGTGCACCGCCTGTGGGCCGGCACAAAACTGATCATCATGGCGCTGCTCGGCGTGCTGATCGCCGTACGGCCGTCCTGGCCGGTGATCGGAATGGTCGCGGGGTTCGTCGGCGTCTCCATGGTCGTCGCCCGGATCCCGGTCGGTGCCGCCCCGCGCCTGCCCCGCTGGTTCTGGTACGGCCTGCTGATCGGGGTGCTGCTCACCGCCCAGTCGCACGCGGCACCGTTCGTCACCGTCGGTGGCGTACAGCTGTCCGTCGGTGGCATGCTGGACTGGCTGCGGCTGACGTCGGCGTCCATGACGATGTTCGCCGCGGCCGCGCTGCTGGGATGGACCACACCGCTGTCGGAGCTGGCGCCCGCCCTGGGCCGACTGCTGGCGCCACTGCGCAGGCTGCGGCTGCCGATCGACGAGTGGGTCGCGACGGTGGCGCTGTCCATCCGCTGCCTGCCGCTGCTCGTGGACGAGATCCGCATGCTGCTCGCGGTCCGCCGGCTGCGCGTCGGGCCGCGGCCGCCCCGCCGCCGGCTGCCGGGCCGGCTCGCGGCGCTGCCGCTGCACGCGCGATCGGTCACCGAGCTGCTGTGCACGGCGATCGTCACCTGCCTGCGCCGGGCCGCGGAGATGACCGATGCGATCGCCGCCCGTGGCGGGTTCGGCGCGGTCGCGTATCAGCCGGCGCGCCCGCGGCGGGTGGACGCCGCGGCGCTCGCGGCCCTGGCCGGGCTGACCGTGGCGACCTTCCTGGTATAGCCCTTCCCTGGTACAGCCCGTCAGCGGTACAGCCCGTCAGCCCTTCCTGGCTGTGGCCCGCGCCTGTCCTGGCCGGCGGGAGCCCTTTTGTTCTGGCCGGTAGGAGCCCTTCCTTACCGGCCAGGACAGGCCTGCGCCTGCCCCTGCCGGCAGGTCGGGCCGGGAAACGCCCCGCCGTCAGCCGAGAAAGCTGTTGAGGCCGGCCTCCTGGGCCTGCGGATCCGCCTCGGACGTACCGGGCAACAGCTCCGTCAACGGGCGGGGCGGCCCGAGGTGGAATCCCTGGGCGTAGTCCACCCCGAGGTCACGCAGGGCCGGTGCCAGCGACTCCCGGTCGATGCTCTCGGCGATGGTGTACATGCCCAGGCAGCGGGCGACGCGGACCACCGCGTCCACCAGCACCGCGTCGGCCGGGGAGGTGTCGACGTGCCGCAGGAAGTCGCCGTCTATCTTGACGTTGGTGAAGGGCAGGTTCCGCAGGTAGACGAACGAGCCCAGCCCGACCCCGAAGTCGTCCAGGGTGAACCGGCAGCCCGCGCCGGTGAGGGCCTCGGCGAGCTGGCGCACCGCGTCCGGGGCTGCGACCGCCACGCTCTCGGCGATCTCGATACCGAGCTGGGACGGGTCGACCCGGGCTGCGCGCAGCTCGGACAGGACGAAGTCGGCGAAGCCTGTGTCCTCGACCGACCGGCCGGAGATGTTCACGTGCAGGCGCAGCCGCTCCCCTCGGGCGGCGACGGAGGCGAGCGTGGCCACCGTCTGCTGCACCACCCAGCGGTCCAGGCTCAGGACCAGGTCGCTGTGCGCGAGCACGCTCATGAACTCGGCCGGGCCGATCTCGGGATGCTGGCCGTCGTGCAGCCGCAGCAGCACCTCGTATCCCTGCACCTCGTGCGAGGCCAGGTCCACGATGGGCTGCACCTGGAGGGTCAGCAGGCCGGCGTCGAGGGCGTCCCTCACCCGCTGCACCATCAGGGCACGGCGGGTGAGGTACTCGTGCCGCTCCGCAGTGAACAGCTTGGCGCAGTTGCGCCCGGCGTCCTTGGCCTCGGCCAGAGCGAGCCCGGCATGGGCGAGCGCGGTGTCGCAGTCACCCACGGCCGACAGCGGCACGACGCCGACGCTGACCGTCACCCGCACCGCGAAACCATCCACCATGATCGTGTGCCGGGCGGCCTGCTCGCGCAGGGTGTCCGCGACGGCCAGTGCCTCCGGCCCGTCACCGCTGTGCAGGACCACCGCGAACTCGTCGTCACCGAGCCTGCCGATGACGGCGGCCGGGAGCGTCTCCACCAGGCGCTGGGCGACCGAACGCATCACCGTGTCGCCGACCGAGTGGCCACGCAGGTCATTCACGATCTTGAAGTTGTCGACGTCGACCAGCAGCAGCGCGCCGGTGCGGTCAACCCCGGCGGCCAGCCGCTCGGTCAGCAGGGCTGTCACCGCCCGCCGGTTGAGCACCTCGGTGAGCGGCTCGTGCACGGACGCGTGGGCGAGCTCGTGGCGTGTCCGGACCAGCTCGGTGACGTCGTGGGCCGTACCCATGATCCGGATCGGCGTGCCGGAGTCGTCGGTGAGGATGTCCCCCCGCCATTCCAGCACACACTCGGTCACCCGGTCGGCCAGGTACATCCGAGGGGTGACCTCGACCGGGGTGACGGTGGTGATCGCCTGGTCGAACGCGCTCTCGACCGTCGCCCGGTCGTCGAGGTGCACCAACGAGCGGAAGACGTCGTAGTCGACCGGGGTGTCCGTCGGATAGCCGAGCATGGCCAGCAGCTCGTCGGACCACTCCATCTCGTTGGTGACGAGGTCCCACTCCCAGATGCCGGTACGGGCGATCGTCTCGACGTGGCGCAGCCACCGCTCGCGCAGCCGCAGCGTCTCCTCCTCGTGGCGCCGCCCGGTGACATCGGTGATCTCGTAGAGGACGAAACTGTCGGCGGGCGGCTGCCCGGAGCCGGCGGGACGGTCGGCGATCAGAGTCCGGGCCCGGACCTCCAGCCAGTGGGTGGTGCCGTCCGGCGCCTGCCACTGGGCCTGCCGCTGGCCGGTGTCGGGGACGACCCCGGCCAGCGGCAGGCCGGCCTCGGCAACCGCCACGCGGGCGGAGTACACCGGATCGGCGTCCGGCCCGCCCCACGGGTACCCGCCACCCGCCGCGCCCCCCGGCTCCACGCCACCGTGCTCGGCGGCGTCAGCGCTGTCACGCCCAGAATGATCACGTACGGTACCGGCGACAGCGTCGTGCGCGGCACCACCGCCGGTGGCCACCAGATCGAGCAGGGCCCGGTTCGCCCAGACCACACGACTGTCTGACGTGACCACCAGTAGCCCGGTGGATACCACGTCAGCCACGGAGCCGGCCATGCTAGCGACCAACGGATCTCCTCGCGCCTGTCAGCCCGGTGCACATCTCGGCTGGTCACGCTATCTTCATGGATCGCATGGCCTTCCCGATCGCATGGCGAGTGTAGCGGCAGGCAGGTGCGCACAGAACGTCAGGCTGTGGTAGCGGGTGTGTCTTCCGACGCCCGGGAACTCCTGGCATCCAGCGACACGAAAAACCATGATCGTATCATCGTCGGCCCGTCCGGCTCATCGACGACAGCAGCTCATCGACGACAGCGGGCCGTCGGCAGCGCGCAGAACTATGATCGCGCCGCCTCCGGCCCGCCGTTGCGACTCCGCCGGCAGCGACGTCAGTCGTGGATCTGCTGGGCGAGATAGTGTGCCTCACCGAGCTGGGAGACCAGCTCGAGCTGGGCATCCAGCCAGTCGATGTGCTCCTCCTCGGAGGTGAGGATCTCCTCCAGCAGGACAGCGGATCCGACGTCGTCACGCGAGCGGGTCAGGACGATCCCCTCCCGCAGCAGGCCGCAGGCCTCGATCTCGTGCGTACGGTCGGAGTTGAGCTGCTCGACAGGTGTCTCGCCGACATGGAGCGTGTTCAGCCGCTGGAGGTTGGGCAGCCCGCCCAGGTACAGCACGCGATGCACCAGCTTGTCAGCGTGGCGCATCTCGTCGATCGACTCGTCGTAGGTGTGCTTGCCCAACCGCCGGTAACCCCAGTTGAGCTGCATCCGGGAGTGCAGGAAGTACTGGTTGACGGCCGTCAGCTCATTCGTGAGGACGCGGTTGAGCAGTTCGACAATCTCCGGGTCGCCCCTCACATGAAACCTCCGCTATGTCAGCCCGATGACACAACCGGACAGCCACGGCGGTAGTCCGTCAACAGTTCCTCGATCTCGTCGAGGCAGCCACCACAACCGGTGCCCGCGGCACAGACATCACCCACCTCGCCCGTGTCGCACGCGCCCGACTCAATCACGCCGCGCAACGTCCGCTCGGAGACAGCAAAGCACGAACAGACCAGCACCGCACCTCACCACGCTCTGGAGAGAGCACCTCGTCCCATATTCCGGAACCGACGGCCCACGGACGCCGCATACGGTCGGATCAATGACAGCAAGTGCTCGTGTCTAAGTTAAACCTTCCCTAATAAAAACGTGGCCTAAGAATCCCACAGGGACAGATCGGAGGCAAGCGGGGATGAGCGAGCACCACGTCACCACCCGGCCACAACAGGCCGATCACGGCCGCGGCGGAACCGGCCTGACATACGGACAGGCCCGGTAGCTCGGAAAACAGCGGCCGCCCAGCACGGGACGCGATTCCCGGAGAGATACGGATCACACCTGGCAGCAGCCAGGATCAGGCGCCCGGATACGGTATTGCAGTACGGTACGGTCCCGTTTCGTGAAGGAGGGCACAATGTGCTGTGGACCAACCAGGTAGGCCCATATTGTCCGATATCGTCAACCATTGCCCGATATGGGCCGAAAATTCGACGATCGGGTCAGTGACGAGCATAACCGCGTCTCTCCGCGCACGATCGGCCCATTACCCGTGACGACGGCCGACGCCCAGCCCGCGCTGCCCACGACCAGTGCCACGGCGGACAGCCGGCCCATGCCCGACGCCAGGCTCACGACCGGCGCCCCGGCCACCGGCGGCGCCCCGGCCACCGGCGGCGCCCCGGCCACCGGCGGGGCACGACGGGGGCGTCGCGCCCTCGGCACCGCCGGCTACGCGGCCACCCAGACCGTCCTGCTCGGCCTGTTGTTCATGGTCTACCGTTTCGGACGGCACATCGTCGACGGCCATCAGACCGAAGCGCTCTCGCACGGGGCCGCGGTATGGCAGATGGAACGCAGCCTGTACCTGCCCGACGAGGCAGCCGTCCAGCGGCTGGCCCTGCACTCCCACCACGTGACGATCCTGATCAACGAGTTCTATTACGCGGTCCACTTCCCCGCGGCGGTCGCGCTGCTCGTCTGGGTCTTCGCCTGGCACCGCTCCGCCTGGCCCAGGGCCCGCAATGTGATCATTATCGCGACAGGCATGGCCCTGGCGATCCACATCCTGTATCCGCTCGCTCCACCGCGCCTGCTGCCCATGACGATGACAGCTCTGATCGACACCGGCGCGATATTCGGCCCGTCGCCCTACGCCCAGGGCGACGGTTTCGCGAACGAGTACGCGGCCATGCCGAGCCTGCACATCGGCTGGGCCATCATCGAGGCATGGGTCGTGGTCACCGCCCTGCGCAGCCGGTGGCGTTATCTCGCCATCGCCCAGCCCGTGGCCACCACCGCCGTCGTCGTCGCCACGGCCAACCACTACTGGGTGGACGGCATTGTCGGCGCTCTGCTCGTCCTCCTGGCGGTGCAGGTCACCAGGTTGGCCCCGCAGGCCCGGATAGTCGCCGTGATGCGTCTGATGGTGACCCGCCGCTCGGATACCTGCGGGTCGCAGCAACCGTCCTGACCCGCTCCCGGCCGTCCCCCGGCCTGCCCTGCTCCTGCCCACGGGACGGCGGCGACTGCCGTGTGAGCCCCCGGGTCGAGGAGGCAGGCCCAGGATTTCCGGCCCAGGCGCCGGGCCGAGGGCCCAGGCCGGAGCGGCCCGCCGACGGGCAGCCCGAAAGGCAGACCGGAAGGCCCGGACCATCCGGCCTGCTCATCGAGGCAGGGCTGTGGCGGCTACGGGTGGCGGCTACGGAACGAGGGCGGAGATCTCCACCCGGCGGTTGGCGGCGCGCCCGGCATCGGTGGCGTTCGTCGCCAGCGGATGGTCCGAGGCGAACCCGGCGGCCCGCAGCTGATCCGCGGACACACCGTGGTCGGTCAGATAGGCGGCGGCGGCCCGCGCCCGCGCCAGTGACAGCGCCTCGTTGAAGGCGCGCGGCCCCCGTGCGTCGGTGTGCCCCGCCAGCAGGACGCCGAGCTCGTCCTCCCGCAGCAGCGCCGCGATCCGGTCGAGCTGGACGCGGTCGGCCTCGGTCAGCTCCGAGCTGCCCGTCGCGAAGGTGATCTGCCCCTCGGCGAGGACGCTGGCGAGCCGGCCGGCCAGCGACTGCGGCGTGGCCGCACCTGCCGCCGGCTGTGGCGCGGCCGTATCCGCCGCCGGTGCTGTCGCGGTCCCGCCGGTCGCTGGCACCGGCGCGGC
>NZ_CAKKTL010000172.1:8917-11783 GCF_920664355.1 Protofrankia sp. CiP1_Cm_nod2 | reverse complement strand
GTTCTCAACCGCGGCGAGCTGTTCGAGGAGTGCCGCGCCCGTCCGGTCGTCCGGCGGGTTGAGAACATCACCGCCGGGCACGTCGAGCCGGCTCAGTTCGATCAGCGTCCGTGACGCCGGGCAGAAGACGAGCACACCGGCCTGGGTCAGCGCGCCGTCCGGGCGCAGGACGCCGAGCCGCCGCAGCAGTTCGGCGTCCGACACCTCGGCGCTCTCGTCAGTATCGCCGCCGTCGCTCCCGGCGAGATAGCGGCGGGCCATGAGCAGGGCACCGGGAGCGATGTCCGCGATCGTCCGGCCGGTCGCCGCGGCCATCACGTCCAGCCCGGCCCGCTCCTGCCGGTGTAGCCACCACTCGGAGCGGTCCATCGGAACGCAGTGATCGCCGACCCGCCATCGGATCCTGCGGTCGGGATCCTCGACCGGTTCACGGGTCTCGGCTACATACAGGACGAGGATTCGTTCGCCTCGCAGGTGTCTGTGCTCGATGGCCGGGGCGATGTCGACGCGCTCGAAGATGCGGTGGCGGAGCCATTCGACGTCCAGCTCGGTGCCGGGAACCCGGCCGGTGTCGTCCACGCCGAGGATGAGAGCGCCCCCGCCGGGGGTGTTCGCCATGCAGGGGACCTCGCGTGCCAGTTGTTCCACCGCCTGCGGATTCTGGCGTTCACCGGGCAGGACGCCACCGTGGCGGCCGCGCCGGCCGGCCTCCTCCTTGAGGTCCACCTGCTCCCGCTCGTGCGGGCGTGGTAGCTGGCCTGACTCCAGCGCGGCAAGGATCTCGTCGACCTGTGTCCGCAGACGGGCACGCGTTTCCACAAGATCGCCATGTACGTCGAACAGTGACACGTTCGCGCCCCTCAGCGTCCAGTACTTGTTTAGGGAGATCATAAACAAATACTGAACGGCTCAGGCATCGTACGGGTACTGGTTTGCAAGATCGTCCAGGAACGATCATGAGATTGCCCGTGGGTTTCTGGTGGCTCTGCCGCCCGCGATCGCATACCGCCGGCCGGGCGGACGACCAGAGCATGGCGGATGACCGGAACATGGAGCAGGTGCGCGCGGCGGGCTGGCGACCTGACGAGGGGAGGATAATCGGATTCCGTGCAGCCAGATCTCGTGCAGCCAGATCTCGTGCGGACGGAATCGGCGCGGCTGGGGGTGGTCGCGAGGAGGTACGAGCCGTGGATGCGCCGTGCCCTGGAGATGGCGCGGGCGCTGCCGGACCCGGGGGCCGGCGACCCGCCCGTCGGAGCGGTGCTCTACGGCCCGGACGGGCGGGAGATCGCCGCCGCGCACCACGACCGGCAGCGGACGGCCGACCCGACCGCCCACGCGGAGATCACCGTGCTCCGGCGGGCTGGGCGCGCGCTCGGAACATGGAAACTCGACGGCTGCACCCTTGTGACCACGCTCGAGCCCGGCGTGATGGCGGCCGGCGCCGTTGTCCTCGCCCGGGTGCCCCGGCTGGTCATCGGCTCGTGGGACGAACGCGACGGCGCCGTCTGCTCCCAGTGGGATCTCGTGCGCGACCCGCGGCTGAACCACTTCGTCGAGGTCATCCCCGAAGTCCTCAAGGCCGAATGCGACGCGCTGCTCAGCCGCCGTCCCGACCCGCGCCAGGGCCCGCGCCAGCCACTTGGACGCGGCTGACCGGGTGGCCCGGCACTGCCAGCATGATGCGAGAACATACGAGCACAACAGATCACGACATGCCGGGGGATGCGACTGCTATGCCGAGGTCGCGGGCGGCGTCGAGAAGACGATGATCATAAGCCACCATGGCATGCAGGTCCGGGCCGAGGCTCGCGGCGGTAACCAGGTGGATCGCGTCAAGGCTGCGCAGCCGCGCAGGCGGATGCTGGCCGGCCCGGTCCAGCAGCGGATAGCCCAACCTGATCTGGTCGAGCTTCCGTAGAAGTGCTGTTGCGGTACCGGCTATGGCCTGAGCCTGGGGCCGGCTGACGTCAGGACGGTCGGTGATGCGGAGAACCGCACGCCGTAACTCGGTGCGAACCAGCGCGCTGCTGACGAACCTGCGCTCCGCGTGCCCGGCGAGCCAGATCCGTAGGCTCTCGCTCTCGGCAATGACGAGTTTCGTGAGGGCGCTGCTATCAAGATAGATCAGCGTTATCTCCACTCCTCGTCGCGCAGTGCGGCGAGCTCGTCCGACAACCGGATCCCGGTACCCGCGGTCACCGGTTCGATATCCAGGATGCCCTGGCTGCCGGGAGCGAGGTCGCCGGAATCGACGAGACGCTGGTGGCCCGAGACCGCTTCGTACGGTACGAGGATGGCGACCGCTCTTCCACGTTCGGTGACCTCCACCGCCTCTCCGGCTTTCACCCGGGTCAGCGCAGACGGGTGGGGATGCCGGCGACGACGTGCCAGACCTCGTCGGATTCGGCCGCGACCGCGGCGTTGATGCGGCCGAGGGCGTCGCGGAAGCGGCGTCCGAGCGCGGTCGCCGGCACGATCCCGGAGCCGGCCTCGTTGGTCACCGCGATCACGTGCCGGCGGGTGTCCCGCCAGGCGGCCACCAGCTCCCGGAGCCCGGCGGGCCATTCCCCGGCCGGGGGCTCCTCGCCCAGGTGGGCGGTTAGCCACAGGGTGAGGCAGTCGATCAGCAGCGGCGGGCCGTCCGCGCGCAGCAGCGGTGGCAGGTCGGCGGTCTCCAGCGTCGTCCAGTGCGCCGGCCGGCGGGTGCGGTGGGCGGCCACCCGCGCCGCCCAGTCGGCGTCGTCCGGCGGAACCGGGCCTGCCGTGGCCACGTAGAGCACCTCCGGCCAGGCGGCGAGCCGCCGCTCGGCTTCCGCGGACTTCCCCGACCGGGCACCCCCGGTGATCAGGACGCGGTAGGGCC
>NZ_CAKKTL010000172.1:6872-8377 GCF_920664355.1 Protofrankia sp. CiP1_Cm_nod2 | reverse complement strand
CACCATCGGACGCAGTGGTGCCGGGCACACCGCCGGCTGCGGCGTTGCCGGGGAGGTTGCCGGTGGCGGTGTCGATGACGGTGCCGTCGGGGTGGAGGTGTGCGCCCATCAGTGCCAGCCGCCGGGCGAGCTCGTCGCCGGGCGGGTTGCGGTGGCCGAGGTGGACGGCGACGACCCGGGTTGCCTCGGCCACGGCGCCCCGCCGCCGCAGCTCCGCGAGGACGTCGGCGAACGTCGCCAGGTCGAGGTGGTCGCCGAAGCCGGGCCGGTCGCCGTTGTTCTCCTCCATCAGCACGACGTCGAAGGCGCGGCCGGCCAGCGCGTCCAGGGTCGCCGGTGGCAGCGGCGCGGCGGTGTCGCAGGCGTAGAGCAGACGCCCGCCGTCGGGGGCCGTGATGTCGTAGAGCAGCGCCGGGCCCACGAACGCGGCTCCGTGGTTGGCCGCCAGCGCGCGGATGACGAAACCGTCCAGTGACAGGACGTCACCGGCATGTGCCGGGTGGAACCGCAACGCCCCGGTGTCCCCGTCCGGGGGCGCCACGAAGGGGCGGCAGGCGTCCAGCGAGGCGGGCGGCCCGACGACGTCCAGCGGGCGGGTGGCCACCGTCGACCACGTCCGCCACAGCAGGGCCTCGGGGCTGGTGTGATCGCCGTGGGCGTGGCTGAACAGCAGATGACGCACGTCGGCGAGCCGCACCCCGAACCTGGTGGCGGCGCGCGGCACGTCCGGCCCGCAGTCGATGAGCAGGCGGTCCTCGACGAGCACCGCGGTCTGGGTGCGCACCTGGTGTTCGCGGGCCCACCCGCAGGACGCGCACCCGCACCACGGGTTGGGCCAGCCGTCGGCCGACCCCGTGCCCAGCAGCCTCAGGCGCACCTGCCCGGACGCCTACGGGTGCGGATGACGCCTGCGGTCGGCCAGCGTCATGAGCGCGATCACGACACCGAGGAGCAGGATCGCGCCGATCGTGACCAGCCCGACCTGCCACCAGACCATGGGCGCCTCGTGCGACTCGGCGGTGGCCTCCGCGAGCAACGTCGTGACACCGTGCGAAGCCATGATCACGGTCTCCTTCCTCTGTGTCGACCGGCCCGGCCGTCCGACGGATCGTATGGGGTGTTTCCGTCCACCGGCCACCTGTTCGGTTCACCCAGCCGCCGCCGCTCTCGCCGCTGGTCGTCTCCTCCGGGCCCACCGCCGGTGTTGGATGGTCTCCGACGGACAGCGAAGAGGACCGACGACCTGGGCAAGGAGGCCAAACGGTGAGCTGGACCTGGCGTTTCGAGACGGAGGACGGTGGGGTGGTCACCCCCGCCGGCTCATTGCCGTCGGAGTCGTTCCCGACCCAGAGCGACGCCGAGACCTGGCTGGGGGAGATCTGGCAGGAGCTGCTGGCCGCCGGCGTCCAACAGGTGGTGCTCCACGAGGGCGACCGCAGGGTCTACGGCCCGATGAGCCTGCGGCCCGTCGACTAGCGGCCGTCGGCCGGTGACCGTCAGCCGGC
>NZ_CAKKTL010000172.1:5760-6713 GCF_920664355.1 Protofrankia sp. CiP1_Cm_nod2 | reverse complement strand
GGCCGGTGACCGCCGGCTGGTGACCATCGGCCGGCGGCCCTGCCGTCGAACGCGCCGATCATGCCTTTCGGGCGCTCGGCGGCCCGGGCGCGGCCGGGCGGCTAGCCGACGATCTTCGGGTCGGTGATGATGACGCCGCCGAGCACGGCGTCGATCCGGGCCAGCAGGTCGGGGCCGAGCTTCACCCCGGATGCCCTGACGTTCTCGTGGACCTGCTCCGGCCGGGACGCCCCGATGATCGCCGATGCCACGTTGTCGTTCTGGAGCACCCAGGCCACCGCGAGCTGGGCCGGGGACAGGCCGGCGTCGGCCGCGACGGGCAGCAGGTCCTGCACCCGGGTGAGGACGTCGTCGCCCAGCAGCCGCTGGATGAAGCGCCCGCCGTTCACGCTGGTGGCGCGGGTGTCCGCCGGCGGCGGCTGGCCCGGCCGGTACTTGCCGGTGAGCACGCCCTGCGCGACCGGTGACCAGACGATCTGGGAGATACCGGCGGCCTGGGACGTCGGGACGACCTCGGCCTCGATCGTGCGCCACAGCATCGAGTACTGCGGCTGGTTGGAGATGATCCGGTCGAAGCCCAGCTCGCCGGCGATCCGCACCGCGTCCGAGATCTGCGCGGCGCTCCACTCCGAGACGCCGACATAGAGGACCTTGCCGGCCCGCACGAGGTCGTCGAAGGCCCGCAGGGTCTCCTCCAGCGGCACCGTCGGGTCGTACCGGTGCGCCTGGTAGAGATCGACATGGTCGGTGCGCAGCCGCCGCAGCGACGCGTGGCAGGACTCGATGATGTGCTTGCGGCCCAGGCCCCGGTCGTTGGGGCCGGGGCCGGTCGGCCAGAAGACCTTGGTGAACAGCTCGTAGGACTCCCGACGGACGCCGTCGAGCGCCTCGCCCAGCACGGCCTCGGCGCGGGTGCCCGCGTAGACGTCGGCCGTGTCGAAGGTGGTGATGCC
>NZ_CAKKTL010000172.1:0-5668 GCF_920664355.1 Protofrankia sp. CiP1_Cm_nod2 | reverse complement strand
GCCCAGGCCCCGGTCGTTGGGGCCGGGGCCGGTCGGCCAGAAGACCTTGGTGAACAGCTCGTAGGACTCCCGACGGACGCCGTCGAGCGCCTCGCCCAGCACGGCCTCGGCGCGGGTGCCCGCGTAGACGTCGGCCGTGTCGAAGGTGGTGATGCCCTCGTCGAGAGCGGCCTGTACGCAGGCGAGCGCCTGTTCCCGTTCGACCTGGTCACCATGGGTGATCCAGTTGCCGTACGAGATCTCGCTGACGGACAGTCCGCTACGCCCGAGTCGTCTGTGCTCCACGCAGCCACCTTAGAACGCCCGTGCCCCGGGACGCCCGGCCGTGAAATCACACGTTCATCGTTGGCCGTCCCGGCGGCTCACCCGGGGCCGGGGCATCCGCCAGCGGGGCGGCAGGAGCGCGCGCTGCACCGCGTAGGCCCGGACCCGGACCCGCGAGTCCGGGTACTTGCGCGCGACCTGGCCGCTGACCTGGCGGGCCAGGACCACCGAGTCGACGGCCACCGCGAGGACGCCCAGCAGCATCAGCGAGGTGGTGACCAGCCGCACGTACGCGTTGGGGACGATGCCGCCGAGGAAGTACACCAGGGCGGCGGCGAGGAAGAACGGCCCGATGTTGCGGCGGGCGTCGACGAGGTCCCGGGCGAGCACCCGCTCGGGGGCGCGCTCGCGCGGCGGCAGCCTGCTGACGTCACCGGAGAGCATCGCCGCCCGGTACTCCCGGGTCGACCGGCGGCGCTCCTCGCGGCCGCGGGTCCGGGCCTCCTTGCGGGACGCCGTGGCGGGCAGGGCGCCGCCGCGGGCGCGCGCCGCCCGTGCCTGGCTGCGTTTCGGGGTGGGACGGCCTTTCCCCACCCCGCCCCCCGGCCGGTTCCCGGGCTCGGCGTCGGCGGGGGGAGCGGAGCCGGCGGTGGCCACCGGTGTGCCCGCGGTGCCCGCGGTGCCCGCGGTGCCCGCGGGATCGTCGGGGACGGACGTGCGTCGTTTCAACAGGGCCATCAGGGCAGTGCCAGCATCTGGTCGAGGGCCTTCCGGGCGTGTGCCGCGACGTCGGGGTCGACCGTGATGCGGTTGACCGTCTCGCCGCGGACCAGGGACTCAAGGGCCCACACGAGGTGGGGCAGATCGATACGGTTCATGGTGGAGCAGTAGCACACCGTACGATCCAGGAAGACTACGGTCTTGTCAGGGTGCCGGTTGGCCAGCCGCTGCACCAGGTTCAGCTCGGTGCCGACGGCGAACCTGGAGCCGGGCGGGGCGGCATCCACCGCCTTGATGATGTACTCCGTCGAGCCGACCAGGTCCGCGGCGGTGACGACCTCGTGCCGGCACTCGGGATGCACCAGCACGGTGACGCCGGGTATCCGGGCGCGTACCTCGTCCACGCAGCCGAGGCTGAACCGGCCGTGCACCGAGCAGTGCCCCTGCCACAGGATCATCCGGGCGTCCCGCAGCTGTTCGCGGGTGATGCCGCCGCCGGGGCGGTGCGGGCTGTAGACGACGCAGTCGTCCAGCGACATGCCCATCTCCAGCACGGCGGTGTTGCGGCCGAGATGCTGGTCGGGCAGGAACAGCACCCGCTCGCCGCGCCGGTCCGGCCCGAACGCCCAGTCCAGCGCCCGGCGGGCGTTGGAGGACGTGCAGATGGTGCCGCCGTGCCGCCCGGTGAACGCCTTGATGGCGGCGGAGGAGTTCATGTAGCTCACCGGCACGGTGCCGTCGGCGAGGCCGGCGTCTGCGAGCGTCTCCCAGGCCTGTTCGACCTGTTCGGCCGCGGCCATGTCGGCCATGGAGCAGCCGGCGGCGAGATCGGGCAGGATCACCTGCTGGTGGTCGCCGGTGAGAATGTCGGCGCTCTCCGCCATGAAGTGCACGCCGCAGAAGACGATGTGCCCGGCCTCGGGCCGGGCGGCGGCCTGCTGGGCGAGCCTGAACGAGTCGCCGGTGACGTCGGCGAAGGCGATGACCTCGTCCCGCTGGTAGTGGTGGCCGAGGACGAAGACCGAGTCGCCGAGGGCGGCTCTGGCCGCCCTGGCCCGCTCGACGAGCGTCGGGTCGGACGCGGGCGGCAGCGCGCCGGGGCAGTCGACCCCGCGCTCGCTGCCGGGATCCGAGCCGTGCCCGAGCAGCAGCAGCTCGAGCGGCCCGGCCAGGGAGCGGGGGCGCGGCGGGGACGGCGGCGTGACCGGAGGTGTTCCCGGCGCCGCGACGCCGGCGCGCTCGAGCGCGGGATGGGTCGTCATGCTCGCTCCTGAGGTCGACCGGCCGTGGCGTGGCCTGGCCGCACGCATGGGGACGTATGGTCGGTAAGACTCTAACTCGCCGCGGCCCTGTACCGCATCGTCTGGGACCTTCTGCCGTACCGCGCGGGACGAGTTCGTGATCACGCCGCGGGCCGCGTGCTTGGTCATGCGCGGACGATCTGCGTACGATGGGAAGGCAATCGCGGCGGGCGGCGTTCCAGCCAGACGTGTGCAACGGCTTGCTGGTGGCGGCCGCCGCTGGTAGTGACTCTGGTAGTGACTGCTGTCGCGATGGCAGGAACGGCGACCGTGCATGAAGGGTGGCGTCGCAGGCATCCCATGTTGTTGCCTACAGTGATGCGCACATCTCGGATGCGCATGTATTGCGAGTAGCCGAATACCTGGCATCCCTGCACACGTATCCAACCGGCCGAAGGAGGAGCGACAGTGGCTGTCGTCGTGACTCCCCACGCCCCAGGGAATATTCACTAGGGAGCAGCCTCCATGACAGTCCAGGACACGACGACCGATACGGCGACCGGCGTGGACACAGCGACTCGTCCGAACACCGTCATCCTGACCGACGTGGCCGCGCACAAGGTGAAGAGCCTGCTCGAGCAGGAGGGGCGTGAGGACCTCCAGCTGCGGATCGCTGTCCAGCCCGGCGGCTGCTCCGGCATGCGCTACCAGCTCTTCTTCGACGAGCGGCAGCTCGACGGCGACATCGTCCTCGACTTCTCCGGTGTCAAGGTCGCGGTCGACCGGATGAGCGGCCCGTACCTCGGCGGGGCGACGATCGACTTCGTAGACACGATCGAGAAGCAGGGCTTCACGATCGACAACCCGAACGCGGCGGGTTCCTGCGCCTGCGGCGACTCCTTCCACTGATCCCACTGATCCCACTGATCCCTGTGATTCCCGCGGTCCCTGGTGCCCGCTGATTCCAGGGGCCGGGGGCCAGGCGTTGGTCCCTGGGGCCGGCCGGCCGTGTTGTCGCGGTCGCGGCCGGGGTGGCGGTAGGCGTCCGTCGCCGAGGTGACAGCGGACGGACGGGCCGGGGTGCCGGACACCTCCGGGCTACCGACGGTATCCGTTCGGTGCGCCGTTGGTTGTGACGTGTGGCCGGCTGGGCGCTCCCAGCCGGCCACACGCCTGCCGTGCCCACCCGTGCCGGCGGTCGTCCTGGCCTCGTCCTGGCCTGCTGCCCGTGTTTCACCGTGCGGGAACGCCGGCCAGGCACGGGCGGATGCCGGGTGGACCCGGCGGTTTCGGGTGATGGCCAGGTAGAATCACGCATCGTGCCTATTGCCGTTACGGGTTCCATCGCGACCGACCATCTCATGCGCTTTCCGGGCCGGTTCGCCGAGCAGCTGCTGGCCGACCAGCTGGACAGGATCTCCCTGTCGTTCCTTGTCGACGACCTGGTCATCCGGCGCGGGGGAGCGGCCGCCAACATCTGTTACGGGCTCGGACGGCTGGGCCTGCGTCCCGTTCTCGTCGGGGCGGTGGGCGAGGATTTCGCCGGCTACCGGTCCTGGCTCGACCGCAACGGCGTCGACACGAGCTCGGTGTATGTGAGCGAAGTCGCCCACACCGCCCGTTTCGTGTGTACCACCGACGACGATCTCTGCCAGATCGCCTCCTTCTATCCCGGCGCGATGAGCGACGCCCGGCTGATCGAGCTGCGCCCGGTCGCCGACCGCCTGGGCGGCCTGGACCTGGTCCTGATCAGCCCGAACGACCCGGAGGCGATGCTCCGCCACACCGACGAGTGCCGCGAACGGTCCATCCCGTTCGCGGCCGACCCCTCCCAGCAGCTCGCCCGGATGGACGGCCCACAGATCCGCCGGCTGGTGGACGGCGCGGCCTGGCTGCTGTGCAACGAGTACGAGAAGGGCCTGCTGGAGAGCAAGACCGGCTGGTCGGACGCGCAGGTGCTCCAGCGGGTGGGCATCCGGGTCACCACCCACGGCGCGGACGGCGCTGCCATCGAGGCCGTCGGGCAGGCGCCGATCCGGGTGCCGGTCGTGCCCGCCCGGATCACCCCGGATCCGACCGGCGTCGGGGACGCCTTCCGCGCCGGCTTCTTCGCGGGGCGCGCCTGGGAACTGTCCTTGGAGCGCAGCGCGCAGCTTGGCTGCCTGCTCGCCACGCTGGCGCTGGAGACCGTCGGCACCCAGGAGTACGAAACCGTCCCGGCCGAGCTGGTCAAACGCCTGTCGGAGACCTACGGCGCGGACGCCGCCGCGCAGATCGCCTCCCACCTGCCCACGGCCTGACCGGGGGCTCAGGCGAGGCGGCGGACGAGGTAGGCCGTCCCGCCCGTGGGCAGCGGCCGGGTCGCGACCAGCTCGTGGGAGCGCATCCGGCACCAGGCGGGGACGTCGAGGTCCGCGGCCGGGTCGTCCGCCCACAGCACCAGGGTGGTGTCGCGGTCGAGCTCGCCGATGCGGCGGGCCAGCTCGATGACCGGCAGCGGGCATCGGCGGCCCCGCGCGTCCACGGTGAACGCCGCCGTGTCCCAGCGGGCGTCATCCGTGTTACTCGTTCTGTCCGCGTTCTTTGTCATGTTTCCGCTGTTCGGCTGTTCGGCTGTTCGGCTGTTCGGCATGGGCTGGCTTGTCCGGCGCGGGGCGGCCGCGCGTCACAGCCCGGCGGCCCCGGCCCGTTCGCGGACGCGGGCGACCGCGTCCGGCAGGACCGCGAGCAGGGCGTCGACGTCCGCGCTGTCGGACTCCCGGCCGAAGGAGACCCGGACGTTCCCCTGCGTCAACGCGCCCATCGCGGCGAGCACGTGGCTCGGGGTGAGCGTGTCGGAGGTGCAGCTGGAGCCGCTGCTGACCGCGATCCCCGCCCGGTCCAGCTCGTGCAGCAGTGACTCGCCGTCGACGTAGAGGCAGGAGAAGGTGAGCAGGTGCGGCAGCCGGCCGGCCGGGTCGGGGTCGCCGAGCACCTCGACGTCCGGTATCAGCTCGGGCAGCCGGGCCCGCAGCCGCCGCACATAGCCGGCCAGGCGCGGCCCCTCGGTGACGATCTCGTTGGTCCGGGCGTGCAGGGCCGCGGCCGTCGCGACGATCCCCGCGACGTTGGGGAAGCCGGCGACCCGGCCGCCCTCGCGCTCGTCCGCGGGCAGCGGGCTGACCCACCGGCGTCCGGTGCGCACCACCAGGATGCCCACGCCCGCCGGCCCGCCGAACTTGTGCGCGCTGGCGCTGAGCAGGTCGGCGCCCAGCGCCGTGACGTCCACCGGGATCCGGCCGAGCGACATGGCCGCGTCCACGTGCAGCGGGACGCCCGCGGCGTGCAGCACCTCCGCGGCCGCGGCCACCGGCTGGATGGTGGCGACCTCGTGGTTGGCGTGCTGCAGGCTGGCCACCGCCGTGTCCGGCGGGGGGGTGAAGCCGGCCGGGTCGACGCGGCCG
>NZ_CAKKTL010000171.1:5843-12181 GCF_920664355.1 Protofrankia sp. CiP1_Cm_nod2 | reverse complement strand
CCCCGCAGCAGCGCCCGACAGCGGCCCTGAGCACGGCCGCGGCCGCGACCATCCGGCCGCGGGTCGCCGGTGCCCGGCGGCCGGAGCCGGAGGCGGCGACCGACGTGCTGGTCGTCGGCGCGGGGCCGACCGGCCTGACCCTCGCCGTCGAACTCGCCCGCCGCGGCGTCGCCTGCCGGCTGGTGGACAGGAGCACCGAGCCGCCGGGCCAGGCGGACAAGGCCATCGGCGTGCACTGCCGGACGATGGAGATCTGGGAGGACCAGGGCATCGTCCAGGAGGCGATGGACGCCGGCATCTGGCTGAGCGGCCAGATCGTCGTCGTCAACGGGCACCAGACCCACCGCGTCGAGTGGGACCTGCCGGAGCTGCCGTACGCCCACCTCGGGCTGCCGCAGTACGAGACGGAACGCGTCCTCACCAACCGTTTCGCCGCCCTCGGCGGGACGATCGAGCGGGGCGTGGAACTGCGCGGCCTCACCCAGGACGCCGCCGGCGTGACCGCCCGGCTGGCGGGCGCCGACGGCGAGACGACGGTGCGCGCGAAGTACCTGGTGGGATCCGACGGCGCGCACAGCACCGTCCGCAAGGAGCTGAACCTGGTGTTCAACGCCGGCGCCGGGCGGTTCCCGCAGCTGTTCATGCTCGCCGACGTCGAGGTCGACTGGTCGCTGCCCGAAGGCTATCTGCTGCGCTTCCTGCACGAGACCGACGGCAGGATGGACGGGATGCTCGTGTGCGTCCCGCTGCGGGGCCAGGGCCGCTACCGCATCGCGACCATGGCCCCGCCGCGGATCATGGCCGAGGCCGCCCGCACGGACGTGCCGCCCGGTTTCACGAAGGAGTACGAGCCGCCAACGCTGGCCGAGTTCCAGGCCGCGCTCGACGGGCTGGCGCCGCCCGGGACGACCGCGCGCAACCTGCGCTGGTCGTCGATCTTCCGGATCAGCCACGGGATCGTCGACCGCTACCGGGTCGGCCGGGTGTTCGTCGCCGGTGACGCCGCGCACCTGCACCCGCCGGCGGGCGGGCAGGGCATGAACACCGGCATCCAGGACGCCTACAACCTCGGCTGGAAGCTCGCGCTCGCGGCGGGCGGGCACGCGGGGCCGGGCCTGCTCGACAGCTACGAGGCCGAGCGCCGCCCGGCCGGGGAGTCGGTCATGGGCCGCGCGGTGCGGGTCGCGTTCACCGACGAGATGGACAACGAGGACGAGAAGGCGCAGTTCCTCGACGAGATGCAGATGACCCTGACCTACCGCGGCAGCCCGCTGGTCGGGGAGGCGCTGGGCTGGGACGCCCCGGACCGCGGGCCGGCGGCCGGCGACCGCGCGCCGGACGTGCACGGGCTGGCCCGCCGCGGGGTCGGGCACCGGCTGCGGCTGTTCGAGCTGATCCACAGCGGCGCGCACACGCTGCTGTTCTACGGGGACGCCTCCTCGACCGAGGAGGACCTGCGCGGCTACGAGAAGATCGCCGCGGCGATCCGCCGGCAGGCCGCGGGGCTGATCAACGCCTACGTCGTGCTGGATCCGGACGCCGTCGCTCCTGCGGGCCTGGACCTGCCCGTCATCCGCGACACCGAGCGTGACTACCGGTCCGTCTACGCGACCACCGGGCCGTGCGCCCACCTGATCCGGCCGGACGGGCACATCGGCTTCCGCAGCAGGCCGGTCCTTGCCGGCGCCCTTGAAGATCACATACGTGCTGTTTTCGGATGACGACAGCCGATCGCGCCTCGGCGTGCGGCAGCGACGAAATGTGCGGAGTGTGATGAGCTGACATGCAGAACGGGGAGTTGCATGGCAAGCGGCAGGCGGCTGAATGTCGTGGTGTGCGGTGCCGGAATGGCGGGGATGACGGTCTCCCTCGCGCTGGCGCGCCTCGGGCACGCGGTCACGCTGATCGAGCGTGACACCACGGTCAGACCCGCCCGGCTCGACGAGGCCGGCGGCTGGCGACGGACCGGGGTCGCGCACCTGCACCAGCCCCACGCCTTCCTCGCCCGGATCCACGCCGAGCTGCGCGCGGGCCTGCCCGGCACACTCGACGCCCTGCGGGCCGCCGGCGCGGTCGAGGTACCCCTGCCGGACGGGACGCGCTCGTTGCGGTGCCGCCGCAGCACCCTGGAGTGGGTGCTGCGGCGTGACGTCGAGACGCAGCCCGGGATAGAGCTGCGGGCCGGGACCGTCCAGCGGGTGGAAACGCGGCGGGGAGCGGTCGTCGGGGTGCAGCTGGCCGGGGGCGGGCCGCACCCGGCCGATCTCGTGATCGACGCCGGCGGCCGGCGTGGCCGGCTGACCAGCGGGGCCCGGGACGCGGAAGGCTTCGACGAGCCGACCAACGAGGTCTACGTGTCCCGCCGCTACCGGCTGCTGCCGGGACAGCGGTTCACCGCGGTCAACCGCTGGGTGCTCGGGGTCGAGGAGGCCGACGGCTACGCGCTGCTCGTCTTCCCCCACGATGCCGGCACCTTCACCGTCGCCTTCGTCCACCTGCCCGGGGACCGGGCACTGGCGGGGCTGCGCCGGGCGCCGGTGTTCGAGTCGGCCGCCCGCATCATGTCGCTCGGGGCGGCCTGGACCGACCCGAACTTCGCCGAGCCGGTCTCCGGCGTCACGGTCATGAGCGGGCTGCGCAACACGTTCCATCCGCTGGATCCGGCCGCGCCGCTCGGCCTGCACGCGCTCGGTGACACCGTCTGCACCACCAACCCGCACTTCGGACGGGGCTCCTCGCTGACCGTCGCGCATGCGTTCCGGCTCGTGCGGGCGGTGGCCGAGGATCCCGGCGATCCCGCGGCCTGGCGGGACCGGGTCGACGCCTGGGTCCGCGGCGAGCTGCGGTCGTGGTTCGACGACGCCCAGCAGCTCGACCGGGCACGTGCCGCGGCCTGGCGGGCGGCCGTCGACGGCGGGACGCCGGCCATCCCGTCGATGAGCCCGCCGAGCCCGGCGTCGCTGCCACGGTTCGTGCTGCTCGCCGCCGCCGGTGTCGACCCGACGGTCGCGACGGCGGCGCTGCGTCACATGCAGCTGACGGATCCACCCGAGGCGCTGGACGCGGTGGAGCCGCGGGTGACGGGCCTGATCGCGCAGGGCTGGCGCCCGAGCCGTTCCCCGGGTGTGCCCACCCGGGCCGAAATGGTCGAGACGATTTCCGCGGTCAGCGTCCCGGCACGGTGATCGCCGTGATGACCAGGCCGTTGCGGGCCAGCCAGCGGCCGGTGAAACCGGTCAGCCGTTCGGGGGCCTGAGGCTCCGGGGAGACCGATCTCTCCGCGGAGGGATCCGTGGAGAGATCCGTGGAGAGGTCCGTGGAGAGGTCCGTGGAGAGATCGTTGCCGGGCCGGCCCCTCCCTGGCGGGACGCCGCCGGGGAGCACCGGCCCGTCCACCAGCAGCCGGACGGAGAAGGTGCCCCCGGCCAGGTCGATCGTGATCGACGCGTCCTCGAAACCCAGCCAGCGCCGCGCCAGCGGGAACCACGCCTTGTAGACCGACTCCTTCATGCTGAACAGCAGCCTGTCCCAGTGCACGACGGGATCGTCGGCGGGAGCACCGGGCGGCAGCGGCCCCGGGCCCGCGGTGGGACCGCCGGGCGGCAGCACACCCGAGCGCGCGGCGGGAATGCCATGCGCGGCGGGAATGCCATGCGACACGCTGCCCGGGCGCGCGGCGGGGCCGTCGCGCAGCAGCGGGTCGAGCCAGGCTCGCTCCTCGGGCAGGGCGATCTGGTCGAGCACGCCCGCCGGCAGGGCCGCGTTCGGCTCGGCGTCGATACCGACCGTGAGGATGTCGGCGGACCAGGCCGCCACCGCGGCCCGGTAGCCGGCACAGTGCGTGATGCTGCCGATCACCCCGGCGGGCCACTGCGGCTCGCCCTTGGGCCCGCGCAGGATCGGCACCGGCGGTATGCCCAGGCCGGCGAGCGCGCGGTGGGCGCACACCCGGGCGGTGGTGAACTCCCGGCGGCGCTTGTCCACGGACCGCGCGAGCGCGGCGGCCTCCGCGGGGAACAGCACCGCGTCCGGGTCGTCGGTGAACGCCTCCACCGCGACCACCGCCGGATGCAGCAGCGTGGCGAGCAGCTCGGCCCCGGGCCCGGCGACGGCCCCGCCGGACGGGGTAGCGGTGCCGGACGGGGGGGCGGGGACGGACGAGGTGACGTCAGCCACGTCTCTTCCGGCTGCGGCGCTTCCGGACACGCCGGTCCCCAGCGTCCCGGTCCCTGGTATTCCGGGCTCAGTCATGCCGCTCCGGCTCCGGGAGTATCTGCCGGGGAATGTTGCGCGGGCCGTTCCAGCGGCGCCACTCCCGGGGATAGCCGATGGAAACCTCCTCGAACCGGACGCCGTCATACCACGTCGTCCGGGGAATGTGCAGATGGCCGTAGACCACGGCGGCGGCCCGGAACCGCTGGTGCCAGTCGGCGGTGTGCTCCGTGCCGCACCACTGCGCGAACTCCGGATAGCGCAGCACATAGGTCGGATCCCGCACCAGCGGGAAATGGTTCACCAGGACGGTCGGCAGCCGCGGGTCGCATGCCGCGAGCCGTTCCCGGGTGTGCTCGACCCGGGCCCGCGACCAGGCGTCCACACTCGGGTAGGGGTCGGGGACCAGCAGGTACTCGTCCGCGCAGACCACACCCGTGCGGTGCGCCACGGCAAGCGCCTCCTCCTTGGAGGAGGTACCGGCCGGCCGGAAGGTGTAGTCGTAGAGAAGGAACAGCGGCGCCACCGTGACCGGGCCGCCGGCGCCCTCCCACACCGGATACGGATCCTCCGGGGTGAGCACGCCCAGGCGCCGGCATATCTCCACCAGATGCTGGTAACGCCGCTCACCGGTCAGCCGCACCGGATCCTTTTTCGGCGTCCACAGCTCGTGGTTACCAGGCACCCAGATCACGGTGGAGAACCGGGAACGCAGCAGCGTCAGCGCCCATTCGACGTCCGCGACGACCTCACCGACGTCACCGGCGACGATCAGCCAGTCCGCGTCCGACTCCGGCCGTAGTTCCTCGAGGAACTGCCGGTTCTCGGGGTACGCCACATGCAGATCACTGATGGCGAGCAGCTTCCCAGCCACCCGGAACGTGGTCACCCCTCCGACTTTACCCAACCCCGCCACCGGAATCGTCCGACACGACAGCACGAGACAAGTACGGGACAAGTGTGTAACAACCGCCCGCTCGCCGCGTCCCGGGCCGATGCGCCTGTCATCGACCCGGAGCGCGCGGGCCTCTCGCGTGCCGGCGGTGATCACCATCGACCTGGGCTGGGCGTACCGGGCTGGGCGTAGCCGTTGCGGACGGCGGGGCCGCCGATCGCCGGCCCCGCTCGTCGGCCAGCTCCGCCGGGTAGGCGTCGACATCCGCTTCCAACGCCACGGCGATCATCCGTCGGATGCCCTCGCGCACGAGCCCGGTCGATCAGCGACGGTGTCGGGCCGCCCTCGAGGGAACCGCCGTCCTCCACCGCGACCCCGTCATTCGGCGTCCGCTTTCTCAGCTGCCATCGAGCCTGCTCGCGAGCTGGTCGCACATCCGGTCGGACGAGCCAAGCCACATAAGCGTGTAGTTCTGGCCGTCACGGCTGGTCGTGGCATAGTCGGCACAGACAGTCGGCTCTATCTCGGTCGCCCCGTTCGGGGTGAGAAAAGCCGGGCGCGCTGGTGCTATTTTCTCCAGCAGCAGGCAGGTGCCCACGTCCAGGACGGTGGCAGGCAGCTTGCCACGGACGACCGCCACGACACCGACCGACCAGAGATAGTTCTTGTGCTGGTAGATACCGATGGCCAGCCGGTCGGTCTTGTAGGCGCATTCGGCCGCGCCGTTGACCGCTATCACCCTGTTGGCGAACTGCGTGAGTGCCGGCAGGAACGGGGTTGTGCCGTTCCGGAGGATGGACCGCTGACCGGCGGGAACAGCGGCGAGCACCCGGTCGGTGAGCTGCGAGAACTTCAGACAGGGATCCTCGGCAACCGTCCTGATCTGGTCGTCTGGAAGATCAGGCAGGAGCGAACGGGTCGTGGACCCGGGTTGTGCGCAGCTGTTCCCTGTCTCCTGGCCCGGGTTCGTCGCGCCCCTGCTCGGCGGCGCGCTCTCGCTCGGCCGCGGTGCCGGCCTCGCGCAGGAGGGAGCCCCGACCAGGAGAAAAACGGCGATCATCGATAAAACAGCCATGAACATGCGCCCACCGTGCAGGCGTGCCGGCTTACTCATCGCTGGAAACCCTGCTTTCTTCATATGGCTGGCCTGTCGGGGTGACGGTGCAACGTGCGGTGTGTCAGGCACCGCGGCTGCCTTCGCTGTCCGGACAGACCCGCCACCGGTGTCCTT
>NZ_CAKKTL010000171.1:3993-5469 GCF_920664355.1 Protofrankia sp. CiP1_Cm_nod2 | reverse complement strand
GCCGGTGAAATCCAGCAGCATGATCCGGTAGTCGGTCGCGAAATCTGAGCCGCCCGACAGGATCAGATGCCGTTTCGCGGTGCTCCGCGGTGGATCGGTGTGTCATGAGGTGCAACGTCACACAGCCAGGTAGTTCCAGGTGTTGCCGGAATGTTGTCGTCCTGGTCGGAGGGCCGCGGGGGCATCGGGATCCTTGGTCGTCGGCACACCGCACTTCGCGCCCTGCCTGCCATCGCCCACCTCGCCTGCCGGCAAGATGGCAGACCCTGGCCGACCCTGGGGCAAATCGAATAAATCAGTATAAAATAGTATAAAAAATTCATTTATTACCATATTCGATCAGGGCGCGAAAAATCTGGGCCGGTCTCCACCGGCTGGAACAGTGCTGGCTATGTTGTCCGCAGTGACATCGAGGTAGCTGTGATCTGATACGGGGCAGAACACTGTGGACGTCCTACTGCTTGGTCCGGTGCAGTTGCTGAAATCGGGGCGGGTCGTCGAGGTAGGACGACCGCAGCGTTGTCTGGTGCTCGCGGCGCTGGCGGCCGATGCGGGCAGGCCCGTATCCACCAAGACGTTGATCGACCGGGTGTGGGGTGAGGGCGACGGGCCCGAGCGCCCCAGCCGTAGCCTGCATGCGCATATCAGCGGGCTACGCCGGCTGTTCGAACAGCACTCCGACGAACAGCGCGCAGTGCGGATCCCGCGCCGTGCCGAGGGCTACATTCTTGATCTCGGCCCCGAACGGGTGGATGTCTTCCGCATGCGCCGCCTGCTGGAACATGCCAGGACCGCGGATGGAGACGACGGAGCGCTCCCTGCGCTTCGTGAAGCAGTACGGTTGTGGCGCGGTGAACCGCTGGTAGGGCTGACGGAGTCACTGTGGGTTGAACGGATCCGGCGGATCTGGCGGCAGGAGTGGAAAGAGGTGGTCGTGGCCTGGGCGTCCGCCGAACTGAAGGCAGGGAATGCGCCAGCCGTGATCGAACCGCTTCGGGACCTCACCCATGATGATCTCTGTTATGAGGGTCTGGTCACTGTGCTGATGCGAGCTCTGTACGCCACTGGCAAACGCGGCGAGGCCCTGGCCCTGTACCGGTCGGCGCGTGACCGGATAGTCGAGGATCATGGTTTGGAGCCCGGCCCCGAGATGATGCAGGTGCATCTCGGAATCCTCCGCGGCGACCTCGAGGAACAGGCGCCACGGCAGTATGCGGGCGCATCGTACAACCACATTCCTACCGCATCGCAAGAACAAAAAAGTACCACATCTCGAGACCGGGATCCTGCCGTATCGCCCGAACAGGCGCATATCATGTTGCGGGGACAGGCACCGGGCACGCCGCTGATGGTGGGCAGTCTTCCACCGCGAGCGGATAGTTTCCAGCAGCGAGCCGAGTCCGAGAAACTGCACAACGCCACCAGGCCAGGGCAGACCACGGTGCTCACGCAGGTGGTCGCCGGCCTGGGCGGAGT
>NZ_CAKKTL010000171.1:2549-3514 GCF_920664355.1 Protofrankia sp. CiP1_Cm_nod2 | reverse complement strand
ACAGCTCGCGGCCGAGTTCGCCCGCGAGCTCTGGGACGCCGGAGAACTCGATCTGATGGTGTGGGTGTCGGCGCTCAGCCGCGACTCGGTGGTATCCGGCTATGTACAGGCGGGAATAGACCTCGTGCAGGCGGGAACGGACCTCAGGCTCGGGCCGGAGAACGAGATACCGGAACGCACCGCGGCCCGGCTGCTCACGTGGCTGGCAAGAACCCGGTGGCGTTGGCTGATCGTCCTGGACGACCTGGCGGGGCCGGCCGAAATCCGCGACCTGTGGCCCCCCGGCCGGCCGAGCGGGCGCACGGTCGTCACCACTCGGCGGCGTGACGCGGATCTGCTGGCGGGCCGCAGTCTCGTCGAAGTCGACGTGTTCACGAAAACCGAGGCGGTCGAGTACCTGCGCAGGAAGTTCGAGAATGAGAAATATCGGCATCTGGCCGACGGGGACGATGCCGTCAACGGTGTCGTGGCGGATCTGGGTGCGCTGCCGCTGGCGCTCAGCCATGCCACCGCCTATATGATCGACCAGGATCTGACCTGCAGTGGGTACCGAGAGCGGTTCGCCAACCGTAAAAAGCGGCTGACGGAGCTGTTCCCCACGCTGGACACCGTCTATGACGGATATTCCCACACCGTCGCGACGACCTGGGCCCTGTCCATCGAGGCGGCGGACAGACTGCCCCCGGTCGGGCTCGCCCGGCCGCTCCTGGAGATTGTCAGCTCGTTGAACCCCAACGGTATCCCGGGGGATGTCATGAAGGCGTCACCCGTCCAGGGCTACCTCGCCGAGCGGCTGCCCAGGCAGCCTACCCGGGACGACATCCACGACGGGCTGCGTGGCCTGCACCGGTTCCATCTGGTGACGTACGAGAAGAGCATGATCCGCGTTCATGCGCTCGTGCAGCGAGCCGTGCGGGAGGACCTCGGCGCGCTTCGGTCGACCGAGGTCGCCCGGACATCCGCCC
>NZ_CAKKTL010000171.1:0-2214 GCF_920664355.1 Protofrankia sp. CiP1_Cm_nod2 | reverse complement strand
GGAACACCGTGACGTGTCGGTTCTCCGGAACAACCTGGCGACACATCGGTGGAAGGCCGGCGACTGGCCCACGGCGGCCACCGAGCTCCAGAAGCTGGTCACCGAGCGGATGAAGTCCCACGGCCCTTATCACCGCGACACCGTCGCCACGCGCCACGCTCTCAGCGGAGTGCTCATCGACCTGCAGGATTTCGACGGCGCCGCCGCGGAACTCGACGAAGTGATCGAAGGCATGCGCCAGCTGGCCGGCCCGAAACATCACGACACGCTGCACAGGTGGTACGAGCTCGCCTGCGTGTACGAGCGGATGGGCCGCTACCACCAGGCGGCTGAAGCCCTCCAGGCCATCCTCGCCGACCAGCTGATGGTCCTGGGGGACTCCGACCAGGCGGTAACCACAACGAAGGAAGCCCTGGCCCGGGTAACAGCAGCTTCGCGAACGGAGCCCAGCCCAGCCGGCCCGTCGCGGGAAGCCGACCGCGAAGCCTGAAGCCGACCAGGTTCCGTTCACGTCCGGGCTCTTTCAGGAAGCCGCATGGCGGAACAGCCGGCCGCCGGAATCATCCTGCCGGGGACGGACGTGGGCATGCCGGGAGCCCGGGGGCCACCGGTCTCGTGCCACGGCGAGGACGGTGCGCGCGGCATCCTCGCCGAGGGTGCGGTGGGCAGCTACTCTCGGTAGCGTCCGGTCATCCCGTGGCGGCCCCGTGGCGTGGCCTGGGAGAATCGTGCTGGCGATACGGGGCCGACATGTGGGGTGGGCGAAAGCGGTGCGGATCGAACCGGCGGACGACGCGATGTTCCGCGAGCGCGACGCCTGGCGTTACGACCCGCCCTACGACTTCTACAACAGCGACGGTATGCCCGTGAAGAATCCCGAACGGTTCTTCGCCGCCCGCGACGACGACGGTGCCCTGGTCGGTTTCTACTTCTTCGAGCTACACGACGACGCGTTGTTCTACGGGTTCGGCCTGCGGCCCGATCTCACCGGCCGCGGGCTCGGCGAGCGCTTCGTGCTGGCCGGTCTGGAGCTCGCCCGTCCCGTCTACGGGCAGCGCCGGGTCGTGCTCGATGTCGCGGCCTTCAACACACGCGCCGTCCGTCTGTACCGGCGTCTTGGTTTCACCGAGACCGGCCGCCACACCGAGACGTTCGACGGCCGTGGGGCCGTGGAGTTCATCGATATGGAAAAACCCGGCTGAACGCCGTCGGCCTCCGGCCGGGCCTGACCGGCCCGGCGCCCCTGTCCACCGCGGGCAGCCCACGGATGTGGACGCTGGAGAGCACGCGACCGAACATCTACATTGTTACTGACCGTGGTCGACGGTCGTCTGTGGTCCCGTCTCATCGGAGCGATCCATGACGATTACCTGGCGGCAGCTTGACGAGTCCGACTTCGTGTTGTTACGGGGATGGCTGGAACAGCCGCACGTCGCCCGCTGGTGGAACCACGAGAGCACGATCGAGGCCGTCCGCCGCGACTTCGGCCCCGCGGCCCGCGGCGAGGAGCCGTCGGAGGACTTCCTCGCCCTGCTCGACGACCGGCCCCTCGGGCTGGTGCAACGTTGCCACCTCGCCGACTACCCCGCCTACCGCGACGAGCTGGCACCCGTCGTCGACGTCCCCACCGGCGCCATGAGCCTCGACTACCTGATCGGTGAACCCGGCCGGACCGGGCGTGGCCTGGGCACCCGCATGATCGCCTCGATGATCGCACGGACCTGGTCCGATCATCCCGCGGCCACCTGCGTCATGGTGCCGGTCGTGGCGGCCAACCGGGCGTCGTGGCGGGCACTGGAGAAAGCCGGCCTCCGACGTGTCGGGCAGGGGCCCCTCGCGCCGGACAACCCCGTCGACGACCCCCTGCACTACGTGTACCGCCTGGACCGCCCCCTGCGCTCGACCAGGTGCCGCGGCTTGCGGTGAACGCGCGTCAGGCGTCGCTCCACGGTGCTCGGCGTGACGTGCGGCCGTGCGGCCGCTCCGCGGTTGGCCGGGCCCGGATCCGGGCATCCCACATCCCCGGCCGGCCGGTGTGGGCCGGCCGGCCGGGTGGGCGTGGGTCAGCGGCCGGTCCGGCCGGGGCGTTTCGGCTGGCTGACGCTGTTGCCGAACTCGTCGATGAGACCGGCGCGGCGCAGCGCGTCGGCGAGCGCGCCGTCGGGTACGTCGTTCGACCCGCCGCGGCGGGTGCGCGGCTGCGCCCCGCCGGAG
>NZ_CAKKTL010000170.1:0-11007 GCF_920664355.1 Protofrankia sp. CiP1_Cm_nod2 | reverse complement strand
AAAATCTCAGTTCGCTGAAATATTATTACCCGGGCCGACCAGTCGAGGGACGACGAGGTTCCTTCTCGAGGAACTGCCTGTACCTGACACGCCGGCAGACGGCCGCTTGAGGTATGCCAGCCGCAGGAGCGGTGTCGGACGGGTTGGTTCGTCGTCCGTGGCCGGGGCGCTGACCCGGCCGGGTTGCCGTCGGCGACGATGGCCGGTCATGTCAACACCCGGCGGCGGAATTGCCCGATCGTGGCACTACAGCACGTGCGGGAGCGTCGCGTCCCGTCGCTGACCGGCGGCAGGACGACAGCGGACTGGTCGGCGTGTAGGCGTATACGCTTACGTTCATGGTGGTGGCTGACCTGGTACGCGGCGTTCGAGCCGATGCGGGGCTGTCTGTGCGGGCCCTCGCCGATGCGGCGGGGGTGGCGGCCAGTACCGTCCACCGGATCGAGCGGGGCGAGTTGCAGCCGACCGTGGACACGTTGCGACGTATCATCGAAGCCGCTGGGATGCGCCTGCACATCGACGTCCACCCCGACTATTCGGCCAGCATGGTCGGCCTGGCACGGTCGATCGTGAGTGACATCCCCGCTGGAGAGCGCACGGAGCCGGTCCGCAAGGCGGCGGAACTGGCCCATCGGTTCCGCGGCGCGGACCCGGACATCCGTCGTCGAATGATCACCGCGATGCCGCCTGCGACCGGGGACCAACGATGGGACGCCTTCCTGGCCGCACTCGCCGAGTGGCTGGCGGTCCAGGAGGATCTGCCCGTTCCCGCATGGGCCCATCACGACAGCCGCTATCTGCGCCATGGCTGGTGGGTGACGTCGATGCCGTCGATGCGGGCCTGGGAGTACGCCGGCAGCCCGGTTTCATTCCAGAACCATGGTGTGTACCTGCACCGCGACTCCCTCACGAACATATGAGTCAGCTGGTTCCTGATCATGGAGAAGCTGTCACATGCTGACCAGAGAGCGCATTCTCGGCCTGTTCGCGGAGCTGAACGACGAACTCCGCCGGCTGGGGATCCGCGGTGACGTCTTCATCGTCGGTGGTGCCGCCATGACTGTCGCCTACGACGCTCGACCGGCCACCAGGGACGTTGACGGGATCTGGCATCCGTCCACCGAGGTCCGCGCCGCCGCGGCACGGGTTGCAGCCCGTCATGAGGACCTTGAACCGGACTGGCTGAACGACGGAGTCAAAGGTTTTCTACCGGGTCATGATCCGGGGCATCCCGTCGTCGTCTACGACAATGATCACCTCACCGTGTCGGCTCCGTCTCCCGAGTACCTGCTGGCGACGAAGCTGCTGGCGAGCCGGGTCAGCCGTGACGAGAACGACATCATCAGGCTGTACGACCTGTGTGGCTTCTCCAGCGTCGACGAAGGCCTCGATCTGCTCGAACGCTATTACCCGGGCCGGCCGATCGAGGCGAAGGTGAGGTTCCTGCTCGAGGAACTGCTCGCACCCGACGCGCCGGCGGACGGCCACTGAGGCAGCCGGCCACTGAGGCAGCCGGCCGTGGGAGCGGGTGTCGGACACGGTGGTTCGTCGTCAGTGGCAGGGGCGCTGACCCGGCCGGGCTGGCGTCGGCGGCGATGGCCGGTCATGTCGGCACTCGGTAGCGGGAGATGCTCGATCGTGGCATTACAGTACGTGCGTGTGTTGCGTCGCGTCGCCGGTCGGCGACGCGACGACAGCAGGGTGATCGTCGTGTCCGCCACGGGGGAATGGATCATGCTGTGGGTGTCGAGATATGCGGACGGGATGTCGGCCCGGTGGGCCGCCCGGCTCGGCCCGGTGGGCCGCTGTGGCCCGTCGTGCCGCTGTGGCTCGGCGTGTTCCGGGCTGCCGGGCTGCGGCGCGGCCGTCCGTCGCGTTCCGGCCCGTCGGGCCGTGACGGTGTGATCACGGCGGTCGCTGACGGGGCACGCGGCTCGGTATGAGCCGCAACCTCAGGATCGCGGTGCCCGTGGTGCTGGTCGCCGCGCTCGTCGTCGTCGGGTTACGGGTGCTCACCCGTCCCTCGTTGTTCGCGTCCGACGCCTGATTCGGTCATGGGATGACGTGCGGCCGTCGCTGTGTGATGGCGGCCCGACACGGCCCGCCCGGTCGTCCCGCGCGTGGTATCCACACGGGACGAGACCGGCGGGACGGGGTCAGTCGATGCCGATCGCTCCGCGTATCTGTTCCAGGGTGGGCACTGTTCGTTTGCGGGCCTTTTCCGCGCCCGCGGCCAGCATGGCATCCAGTTCGCTGCCGGGGGCCATCAGGGCGTCGTAACGTTCGCGCAGCGGGCCGAGCTGCGTGTTGAGGACGTCGAACAGCTGGTTTTTCAGCTCGCCCCAGCCCATGCCGCCGGCCAGCAGGCGTTGCCGGGTGTCGGCGACGGTCTCCGGGGAGGCGAACTGCTCCAGGATCTGGAAGACGCTGGAGCTGTCCGGATCCTTGGGCGCCTCCACCGGGGTGGAATCGGTGGGAATACGACGGACGAGTTTCTTCAGCTGGGACTCGGTACAGAAAAGCGGAATCGTGTTGTCGTACGACTTGCTCATCTTCCGGCCGTCCAGGCCGGGGAGCGTGCGTCCGGTCTCGGCCTCGGGCACGATCGCCTGCGGGATTCTGAGTTTGAAGCTGTCACCGTAGACGTGGTTGAACGAGCCCGCGATGTCGGCGGCGATCTCCACGTGCTGTACCTGGTCGCGCCCGACCGGCACCGCGTCGGTGCCCATGATCAGGATGTCGACCGCCATGAGAACCGGATAATTGTACAGGCCCATGTTGATCCCGGCGTCGAGATCCGCCTTGCCCGCTTCCCGGTTGCGGTCCCGCGCCGCCTTGTAGGCGTGTGCCCGGTTCAGCAGCCCTTTACCGGTCAGGCAGCTGAGGATCCAGGCCAGCTCGGGGATCTCGGGGATGTCCGACTGCCGATAGAGGACCACCTGGTCCGGGTCGAGGCCGGCGGCGATCCACGTCGCGGCCACCGAGCGGGTGTAGTGCCGCAGCAATGCCGGGTCGCGAACAGTGGTCAGCGCGTGGTAGTCCGCGATGAAGTACATCGCCTCGTACTCCTCGGCGAGCCGCAACGCCGGTTTGATGGCACCGACGTAGTTGCCGAGGTGCGGTTCACCGGTCGGCTTGATTCCCGTCAGGGAAATTCTGGCTGGGGACGCGGACATCAACCTCACATCTTCTCCGGACTGTCCCTGAGAATACAGCTCGCGGTGGACGCCGGCCGTGACGCCCGCCCCCGGGCCGTGTGAGGTGGGGCCGCCCGCCCGCCCGCCCGCCCGCCTGCCCGCCTGCCGGGCCGTCGCCCGCCGCTGCCTCGCCGCCCGGGCTCGCCCGCCCTGGTGTCCCCGCCCTGGTGCCGCACGGTGAGGAGCTCCGGCCGGTGGGAGCGCATGGCCGCGATCCCGCCCCGGCGCCGTGATCTCCTGGACCGCGGTGGCCGGCGGAGGAGCGCACGGCAGGTGGCCCGATGCGCCGGGGCCGATGCCGGCGGCCCGTCGGCCGAAGCTCTCCGGCCGGGAGCGTCCGGCTGGCGAGGCCGTGGCCGATGTGCCGGCGTCGGGCGGGCAACGGCCGGCCCCCGTCCGTCATGCCTGATCGTCATGGGGGGCGGGCGGCCCGCGCCCGACATCCCCGCCGGCGTACGCACCCCACAGGACACTACATAGTAGAATTTCGTCAGCAAAATACGTACAAGTCGGGTAGTCCCGTCCCGGCGGTCGCGGTGAGATCGTCCCGGACGTGTCGGGGGTGAAAGGACATGCCGGATTCGGCCATTCTGGACGTGCCGATCGGTCTCATCCTGGTGTTCGCCATCGGGAGTGTGGCGGTCTCCCGCATCAACGAGGCCGTTTTTGGGATCATGAGCTATCGCGGCCGGCAGCTCGAGGTCGAGCTGCGGCGTCTTTTCGGCGACGGCCCGGTGGACCGGACGGGGACGGCTCCCGACACCAGCCTGACCGCGCAGCTTCTCGACGGCCCGTTGCGCGGCCTGCGTTCGGGCGGCCGGACGAATGCCGTGCCCGACATGAGGAACGGCCCGGGGCAGGTTGGCGCGTGGCGCCGGGCCCGGCAGTTACGCCTGCCGTCCTACATCCCGTCCGTCGCCTTCGCCCGTGGCGTGCTCGACATGCTGGAACCGCCGGTCCGCGTCCTGCTCGCCCGGATGGACACGGAGACGCTTCCCGACACCGCCCGCGAGGCCTACCGGAACGCGCATCATTCGCTGACCGGCACGACAGCCGTGGCCCTGGCCGAGGCCATTACCGCGGCCTCGTCGGCGTCCGAGGAAAACCGTAAGATCGCCAGGTCGATAGCCGGGCTCGCCGGCCCGGAATCCATCAGGCCGTTACTGGAGGAGCTGGACAGGCTTCCCGAGGACGCGCCCCTGCGGCTGGCGCTGACCGGCATCATCACCCACGCCGCCCATGACCGGGACCGGATCGTCGCCGAGCTCGCAGCCTGGTACGACGACACGATGGACAGGCTGTCCGGCTGGTACAAGCGGCGTGTCCAGCGTTTTCTCATCGTCTACGCGCTGCTGGTCACCCTGGCGCTGAACCTGGACGCGATCGCGCTCACCAACGCGCTGTGGGAGGACCGGTCGCTGCGGGCGGCCGCGGTCGAGGCCGCGGCCACCCAGATGGACCCGCCGGGCCCTGTCACCGTCAGCACGGACGGCACCGCGACGGACGGCACCGCGACGAACGGTCCCGCGGACGCGGCGGACCAGGCGGTCCAGGCCATCCGGGACGCCGGTGCGCTGCGGCTGCCGCTGGGCTGGGCCGGCGCCGGCTCCGACAACGCGGGCCCGCGGGCGGTTCCCGACGATGTCGGTGGCTGGGCGGTGAAAATTCTCGGCTGGCTGTTCACCACGCTCGCGCTCTCCCTCGGCGCGCCGTTCTGGTTCGACCTGCTCGGACGGCTGGTCAACATGCGCAGCACGGGGCCGAAACCCGTCCCCGTCGCCTGACCGCGCCGCCCGGCGCGGCCGCTCTGCCGCGCCGCCGGCGTGCCGCGCTGCCCGGTGAACGCTGCCCCCCGGCGGTGAGTGCCGCCGCCCGGCGATGCTGCCACGCGAGCCGGTGGCCTCCGCCATGGCGGGCCATCGCGCGACGCCGCGCGGGGAGAGGGGCGGGGAAAGGGGAAGTCGCGCGGGGAAATGCGGGGAAAGGGGAAATGCGGGGAAAACGGTCACCGGAGACATGGCTCGCGGGCATGGTCCAACGGGCATGGTCCAACGGGCACGGACCGTCAGTCGGCCGTCGCTGCCGGGGAGGGCGGGGGATGGGTCAGACCGGCGCGCAGGACGAGCTCGAGCTCGAAGCGGGCGTCCGGGTCGTCCAGGATCTCCCCGAACAGGGCGCGCAACTGGCCGAGCCGGTAGCGGACCGTCTGCGGGTGCACCTGGAGCTCGGCGGCGATCAGGGCGCGCTGTCCCCGTAGCCGCAGCCACAGCAGCAGTGTCTGCGCCAGCCGGGTACGGGCCCGGGCGGGCAGCCCGTCCAGCGGGGCGAGCCGGCGGCGGGCGAGGTCGGCGAGCAGCTGCGGATCCCGGGTGAACAGCAGCCCGGCGAGATGGTCGTCGGTGAACAGCACCCCGCCAGGGCTGACGGGTACGCCCGGCAGCGTTCCGCTGTCCCGGGCCCTGCGCGCGAACGCCGCCCGCGCCGCGCTGGCGGACGCGTCCCGCCACGGGACGGCCGGGCCGACGATCGCGTCGAGACCGGCCAGCGTCCGCTCGAGCCAGCCCCGCCGCCCGGGCCCGACCGGGTCGGTGACGAACACCCAGGTGTCCTTGCCCTGGATGGTGCGAGGTGTCTCCGGCGGCAGCACCAGGTGGGGGAGGCAGTGGTCCACCCGGCGGTCGACACGATCGTGGGCCGGCCCGCCCACACCCCCGGCATCGTCGGCTCTGTCGCCGCCGCGAGTCGTGTCGCCGCCGCGAGTCGCGGCAGCGTCATGAGTCGTGTCGTTGCCGCGAGTCGTGCCGAGGGTGTCAGTCGTGTCGGCCCAGCGGGACCCGTCGTCGCCGCGAGCCGCGTCAACGGCTCCGCGGGCCCGCTCGGCGTCGCTCCCGCCGTCGCCCCGAGCGGGGCTGACGGCACCGGCTCGGTCGGCCCCGTCGGCTCCGTCGGCTCCGTCGACGACGCGGCCGCTGCCCGCGGAGCCGGGGAGGAGAACGGCGGCCACGACGTCGGGCAGCCGGTAGCGGGCCGCCCGGGCGACCTGCTCGATCGTTGCGGGGCTTCCCCCGGACAGCATCAGCTCGCCGAGCCGGTCCCACAGACGGCCGCGTTCGCTGGCCGCCTCGGACTGCTCCTGGGCGTAGCCCTCGGCGCTGGCGGCGGAGATCCGGTCGATGTAGGCGAACATCGTTTCGGCCAGCGAGACCAGCCCGGCGGCGTCCAGCCCGCCGCGCCGCGCCGCCTCGGCGAGCCGCCGCCAGGCGACCCGGGCGCCCACCCGGTAGGCGCCGAGAAGGGTGTCCAGCGAGCGCCCGGAGCGGAACTCGCCGCGTCCCAGCCGGACGTAGACCTCACGGCTGGCCGCGAGATCGGGCGGTCCGCCGGAGTCGGCGCCGACCACGGTGAGGAAACGCAGCAGCGCCTCTTCGACCCCCTGCCGCACGCCGCGGCCGAACGAGCCCTCCAGCGGGCGCGCGTACGGCGGCACCTCACGCGCGATGGCCGCGATCAGATCATCGCTGAGGGTCGCCAGCTCAAATCGCAGAATGTCAGCGAGATCAGTAGACAGAGTGGATGGCAACTGTCCGTCTGGAACAGTTTTCACGGCTTGCACCCCGCTTCGGACGGGCCCCGGGTCGTCGAAGTGCTCCGGTGAGCATAACCCCGCCTCATCGGTGGCGATGCGACGAACGGCCCGGCGATGACCGTGGGGCCCTGTCGGGGTCCTGCTGGGATCCTGACGAGAGGCGCCGCCGGGACGCGGCGGGAACCCGCTGAGAACCCCGGCGGGGCTCACGGCGAGGCCCTGGCCGGATTCGCCGGAAAGGCGGGATCAATCCGGGAGCGCGATGGCCGTGGAGCGGGCAACCGGCGGCCCTGTGGCGCGGATCATCGAGTACCCGGACCATGACAGGCCCGGCCGCAGTAGCGTTGCCAACCGTGCCCCCTCGTACCGAGACGAATACGACCGCCGTCCTGTTGCCGGCGCCCTCCTACCCGGTGGAGAAGACCTCCCTGGCGAACGGGCTGCGCGTCGTGCTGGCTCCGGATCGCACGGCGCCCGTTGTCGCCGTGGCTGTCCACTATGACGTGGGATTCCGCTCCGAGCCGGAGGGGCGGACCGGCTTCGCGCACCTGTTTGAACATCTCATGTTCCAGGGCAGTGAAAATGTCGGAAAGGCCGAGCACGCGAAGTATGTGCAGGCCGCCGGGGGCATATTCAACGGATCCACGCATCCGGACCACACCGACTACTACGAGCTGCTGCCCTCCGGCGGGCTGGAACGCGCGCTGTTCCTCGAGGCCGACCGGATGCGCGCGCCCCGGATCACGCGGGAGAACCTGGACAACCAGATCGCGGTGGTCCAGGAGGAGATTCGGGTGAACGTGCTGAACCGGCCCTACGGCGGGTTTCCCTGGATCACGCTCCCGCCGGTCGCCTTCGACACGTTCCCCAACGCCCACAATGGCTACGGTGACTTCCACGAGCTTGAGGCGGCGAGCCTCGACGACGCCGCGGACTTCTTCGACAAGTACTACGCGCCGGGCAACGCCGTCCTGACGGTGGTCGGTGACTTCGATGTCGACGACGCCCTGCGGCTGGTCCATCGCTACTTCGACGACATCCCGGCCCGGCCGGTGCCCGTCCGCCCGAGTTTCGCCGAGCCGGTGCGCGCCGAGGAACGGCGCTCGGTCCTCACCGACCCGCTCGCGCCCCGCCCGGCGCTCGCCGTCGGCTACCGCGTCCCCGATCCTCTGGCCGATCTACCGACCTTCCTGGCCTACGACGTGCTCACCCACGTCCTGTCCGCCGGCGACGCCAGCCGGCTGGAGCGCAGGCTCGTCCAGAAGGACCGGTCGGTGATCGGCGTGAGCACCTATCTCGGCACCTTCGGGGACCCGTTCGACCAGCGGGATCCGCTGCTGCTCACCCTGGAGGCCCGGCATCCCGCGGAGTCGACGCCCGATGCGGTCCTCGCCGCGGTGGACGAGGAGCTCGACCGCGTCGCCACCGACGGCCTCCAGCCCGGCGAGCTCGCCCGGATACAGGCGCGGATCGCCTCCGGCCTGCTGCGCGAGGCCGACGACGCGCTCGGGCGCGCGCTGGCCCTGGCCACCTTCGAGCTGCACCGCGGCCGGCCCGAACTGATCAACGAGCTGCCCGCGGTGGTGGGGGCGGTGACCGCGGAAAGCGTGCGGGCAGCCGCCGCCGGCCTGCGCTCCCAGGGCCGGTCGGTCCTGGAACTGCGTGCCGGTGCCGCCTCGTGACCCTCACGGGCATCGTGCTCCCCACCGACGCGGCGGCTCCCGCGGGCGCCGCGTTCCTCACGGATGCCGTGGGCCGGGCGGGCACCGCCACCGTCATGGGCGCCACCGTCATGGGCGCCACCGTCATGGGCGCCACCGTCATGGGCGCCACCGTCACGGGCGCCGCCGTTCCCAGGGCTACCGCCGTTCCCAGGGCTACCGCTGCTCCCAGGGCTACCGTCGCTCCCGCAGGCACCACGCGCCCGCCGGGCAGGCCGTCATCGCAGAACAGGAGGTCGCGGTGAGCGCCGCAACCATTGGGAAAGCATCCGGCGACGCTCCGGGGGCCGGGGCGTCGCCGTCCGTCATCCCGCCGGTGGCCGCGACCGTGGCGGCCGAGCTCCCCACGGTCGCCGAGCGGACCCTACCCGGTGGCCTGCGGGTGCTGGTGGTCCGGCGGACGACCGTGCCCCTGGTGGAGGTGCGGCTGCGCATCCCGTTCACCGGCCTGGGCGCGGCCCATCAGGCACGCGGTGAGCTGCTCGCCGAGACCCTGTTCACCGGGACGCAGCTGCGTGACCGGGTGGAGCTCGCCACCGTCGTGCAGTCCCTCGGCGGCGCGCTGTCGACCTGGGTGGACGCCGACCGTCTCGCGATCGTCGGCTCCGCGCTCGCGACCAACCTCGTCCCGCTGCTGGACCTGATCGCGGAGGTGCTGACCGGCGCGACGTACCCCAGCGGCGAGTTCGCCGGTGAACGCGACCGGCTGGTCGAGGAAGCCACGATCGCCCACAGCCAGCCGGCGTTGATCGCCCGGGAGGGCCTGCTGCGCCGGCTGTACGGCGACCACCCCTACGGCAGCGAGACACCGGTGCCGGACGTGGTCTCCCAGGTGACCGAGGCCGACGTGCGGACGCTGCACGCCGCGCGCGTGTCACCGGTGGGCGCGGTGCTCACGCTCGTCGGCGACGTGGAGCCGCAGGCCGCGCTCGAGCGGGTGGAGGCGGTCCTCGGCGACTGGCGGGGGACGGCCGCCGACGCGGTGCCGCCGCTGCCGGCCCTGCGCACCGGCCCTGTCGTGATCATCAACCGGCCCGGCGCGGTGCAGACGAACATCCGCATCGGTGGCCCGGCGGTAGACCGCCACCACCCCGCCTATGCCGCGCAGCGGCTGGCCAGCACCATCTTCGGCGGCTACTTCAGCTCGCGGCTGGTGTCGAACATCCGGGAGGACAAGGGCTACACCTACTCGCCGCGCAGTTCGCTCGACTACCCGGTCGCGGGCTCCCGGTTCACGGTGACCGCGGACGTGGCGACCGACGTGACCGGCCCCGCGCTGCTCGAGATCTTCTACGAGCTCGGCCGGATGGCGCTGCTGCCGGTGTCGGACGAGGAGCTCGACGCGGCCCGCCAGTACGCGATCGGGACGCTGGCGCTGTCCACGGCGACCGGGGTGGGGCTCGCCTCCACCCTGTCGGCGCTGGCCGGCGCGGGGATCGGCGTCGGGTACCTGCACGACCATCCCGCGGCGCTGGCGAAGGTGACAGCGCGGGACGTGTTGGAGATCTCGGCGCAGGTGTTCGCGCCGACACGTCTGGTCACCGTCCTGGTCGGGGACGCGGAGAAGATCGCGGCCGAGGTGGGGGCGATCACCGAGATCGCCCCCGAGGTCGTCGCCCCCGGGACCGTCACCACAGCCGCTGACAAGGCCACCGCCAGCGAGGCCGCTGCCACCTGAACCGGCCGTCCGACCGGGCGGCCGTCCGACCGGGTGACCGTCCGACCGGGCGGCCCTGTCGGCATCCCGGTCCGGACCGGCTGGCGGTGGCCGTCCGGCCGGCTCGTGGCCGGGCCGCTCGGCGCGGCGTGGCACGGCCGGCCCTGTCCGGCCCGGTTTCGCCTGGTGGCCTGGCACGGCCGGCCCGGAAGCGGCCCACAGCGCCCCGAGGAGCCGTTCGCGACGGCGGCTGATGGCCGCTTCCCCCTGCCCCGGCCGGCCGCAGCCGCCTTGTGGCCGGCGCTGGGGCAGGAGGGTCAGCGGCGGGACGGGTTGGCCCGCGGCGGTGCCGGCCGGGGAGTGCCGCCACGGCCGGCCAGCTCCCCGGGCAGGACCGTGCGCGGGTCGGAGACCGACTCGACCACCTGCCGGGCGAGGTCGTGCACGCGCCGTCCCATGCCGCGGGCGGTCCGCCGCAGCCGCTCGAACGCCTCCCTGGGCCGCAGCCGGTGACGCTCGGCCAGCACGCCTATCGCCTGTTCGACGATGACCCGGGACGCGAGCGCGTGCTCCAGCTGTACCACCGACAGCCGCAGCTGCTCGATCTCGGTGAGCTCGTGATCGGGACGCCGGGGCCGGCCGGGCGGAGCGAGGTCCTCGGCGAGCAGGTCGGCGAGCACCATCGCGGAGAGCAGGTCACCGACCGGCCGGACCTCGCCTGCTGGCCCTTCCACGATCCATCCGATCGTGGCCCTGCGCAGGCGCAGTTCGGAACGGCCGCCGGGCGCCGGCCCGCCGGGCGCGGCTTCGGCCGCGGGGCCCCGGACGCCCGGCCCGCCCCCGGCC
>NZ_CAKKTL010000169.1:9551-12179 GCF_920664355.1 Protofrankia sp. CiP1_Cm_nod2 | reverse complement strand
CGCCGGGGCTGTCGGGGGCCGGTAACAGGGCGGTGTACCGGTCGACGTCGGCCACCTCCACGTACCCGAAACCGCGGAACTCCCGGTCGGCGACGTCGAAGTACCCGTCCCGGTAACGGTACGAGCGGGTGGTGGCCACCCCGGTCGTGTGCTCGGTGGTCGTGACGGCGGCGACGACGTGGACGGGAAACGGCAGGTGGGTGCGCCACGGCCGGCCGGCGCGGCGGTCGGCGAGCGCGTACCGGGTGGACGTGCTGTACGTGATCTCGGTGGTGAGCCCGCGGTGGTTGTCCACCCCGGTCAGCAGGTACGGCTTGCCATCCGGCATGAGGTCGACGTAGCGCAGCGAGACACCGGCCGCGTCCGGCAGCGACGAGGAGACGACCAGGCAGCGCGTCCCGGCGCCGAACAGGTCGACGAACGCCACCGACGCCACGTGGTCCGCCACCGGCAGCCCGGTGATGGTGAACTCGGCTCCCCACCGGTTACCGGCCAGGTTCGGCCAGTACGACACGCCGCGCCGGCCGACGTAGACCAGGTCCGCCGGGCCGGTGCCGTCGACGTCCACCAGGTGCACACGGGCCGGGTCGAACTCGTCGTACGGGTCGAAGGACGGTGGCCGCGACATCGTCACCATCGGGCCGAACCGGCCGTAGCCGAGGTTCGGCCAGTAGCGGACCGCGCCGTCGCCGACCCGTACCAGGTCCTCGAGGCCGTCACCGGACATGTCCGCGAGGAACACCGCGTGCCGGGCGTCGCGGAGGACGACCGTCGGCGCGCGGCGTTCGTCCGGGCCGAGGGTGACCCGGCGGGCGGTGTCCCAGCCTTCCTGGCCCAGGTAGGGATACCACTCCAGCGTGTCACCGAGTGTGCGCAGCAGGTCGGGCAGCCCGTCCCCGTCCAGGTCGACCTGGCGGAGGTCGGGATCGTCCCAGTCCAGCACCGGATGCCGCGGGAACGTGGCGAACGGCGCCCACCGCTGGCCGTCCGGGTCACGTACCGAATAGCGGGGCGTGCGACCGTCCCGGACCAGGACGGTGAGCCGGTGGTCGCCGAAGAGGTGGCCGAACGACGGCTGGACGTCAGGCGGTGACTGTGGGTGCGCGTGCACCGGCCGGGGCGGGGCGAGCGTGCCCGCACCCAGGTTCGACCGGTACTGCCAGCCACCGCCCGCCTGGACGAGGACCCCGGCCGCGCCGTCGGCGTCGAGATCCACCCACTGGTACGGCGGCATGAGCCCGGCCGGCAGGCCGTCGTAGGAGCTTTTGGGGAGCTCACGGACCCGCGGCGAGGGCGCCCACTGACGATAACGGAACGTGATCGGAGGGAGCCGCTGGCCGGCACCAGCGCCGGCGCCCGCGACCGGACCGCCCGCGCCAGGACCGGCCGCGCCGCCGTCGCCGCCACCGTCGCCGCCACCGTCGCCGCCACCGTCGCCGCCGTCGATCCCGGTGTCACCGCCGTAGCCGACCTGGGTGATCGAACGGAGGGTGGCCACGAGCCCGTCGGAGGCGCCACCGCCGGGGGAGCCCGCCCCGTCCGGGGAGCCCGCTTCCCCGTAGCCCAGCTCCGTCGCGCTGACCAGGCTGGCCGGGACGCCGAGCTCGGCCGGGAACTGGTGGAAGACCAGGATCCGCTCGCATCTGCGCCGCGTGCGGATCTCGAACCCGGAGCGGTAGGACGAGAAGGCGTCGGCCCGCGCCGGCCACGCCCGGGTGGGCAGCGGGCCGGCCGGGCCCCCGTGGTCGTCGCGATCGCCGTGGTCGCCGTAGTCGAAGACGACGAGGAAGCGGAACGCGGCGCGCCAGTGCGGGTCGGCATGGTCGATCAGCGGCGCGGTGAACCGGTCGGCCACCGGCGTGCCGACGGTGTAGGCGATCTCCTTGAGGTACCGCCGGGCCTGCGGACGGCCCGCCCGGTGCGTCTCGTGCGCCGCCGTCGTGTCCACCCCGGCGTCGTCGTCGGCCACATAGCGGTAGTGCACGCGGTTGCCGCGGTCGTCGAAGACGTCCTCGACCAGCCACTCGAACACCCGGCCGGGATCGTCGGGGTCGCTGACCCGGGCCTGCGCGCTCCGGCCGAACACGGTCAGCACGTTCCCCGCGGACAGCACCGACCAGAACGTCTCCCCGCTGCCGGCGACGGCGTGCCGTTCGATCCGGGCGAACGCGCCTTCCGTCCGCGGCCGGAACCGGGCCGGGAACGTCAGCACACCGCTGCCGCCGAACGGGACGGCGGCCGGCGCCGCCGCGGGCACCAGGCCGGCACCGCCGTCCACCGGCACCAGGTCCTCCGCGCCCGCGAGCACGAACCGGTCGTCGTCGAGGTAGCGCGGCAGCCCCTTCTCGGTCCCGCGGGTCACCGACGGCAGGCCGATGTCCCAGCCGAGACCGAACACCGAGTTACCCGCCGCCGACGAGTAGGCCAGCGTGAGCTCGGGACGCAGACCGCCGCGCCCCGGCGGCACCGGCACGGGAACCGAGAATCCCGCCGTGCCGTGCGTCGACACCGGGTTCATCTTCTCGCCCATGGCGCGCAGCGCGCCCCCGCCCCTGGGCAGGGTCAGCTTCAGCGGGTCAACCGGTGGCCCGGGCGGCGCGGCCTGTCGTGACACGGCGGCGGCCGGAC
>NZ_CAKKTL010000169.1:7005-9156 GCF_920664355.1 Protofrankia sp. CiP1_Cm_nod2 | reverse complement strand
CAGCCCCAGGCAACGGGCGGGCAGCAGGCAGCGCCAGGTAACCGGTGGGCTCCGGGACGGTCAGGCGGGCTGTTCGGCCGGGCTGGCGGGTGTCACGGAGCCGTCGGCGTTCCAGCGGGCTGTCCAGGTCTGGTTCTCGATGGCGATCGCTTCCTCGCAGCCAGTGACGAACACGGTGTCCAGCCGGGCTCGTTCGGCGGCGGAGGTGCCGGCCGGGAGGGGCAGCCGCCACCGGTCACGCAGGAAGCGCAGCCGGCGGGCGGTCTGCTTGTAGGCGCGGGCGTCGTCCTCGTAGCGCGAAGCGGCCGCGTACGAGCCCACCGACGCCCCCACCATGGTGATCACCGGCGCCCAGGCGGTGAGCGCGGCCCCGCCCGTGGCCGCCTCCAGCGCGCCGAGCACCGCCGCGGCGAGGCTCGTGGCCAGCCCGGCCCACTGGAACTGGATGATGTGCCGCTCGGCGGCGGCGGCCTGCGACTCGTAGTAGCCGATCTGGTCGTCGACCCGGTAGGTCACGTAGGCGTCGAGGCTGCCGGCCTCCGGCAGCCGCTGGGACGGCGGGCCGCTGACCAGCGCCGCGGGCGGGTCAATGCCAGCATCCTGTTGGATCTTCTCGCCGTTGTCCAGGAGCTGGCGGGCCCGTTCGGCCGGCGAGCCGTCGTAGGGGCTGACGCCGGCCAGATAGACGGAGATCTCGGCCCTTATGCGTTCGGAGACCGAACGTAACTGTGTCCAGGTCCGGGTGCGCTCGGGGCCGGCGAAGAAACCGGCCACGATCGGCACGCTGGCCAGGGCGGCGGCGGCCAGCCCGGCCAGTACCCGGCCCACGCTCCCGTCGGCCTGCGCGGCGGCGGTCACCAGGACCGTGCCGGCCACGCCCAGCCCGAGGGCGGCCCGCCGGCCCCGGCGGATGCGCTGTTTCGCCTTCGTCGCGGCCACGGACCACCGCTGCTGGGCCGCGATCACACTGTCAGCCCCCGTTGTGCTCATGTCGGTGATTGTGCGCGGTATGCGTCCGGGAGCAACGGGCGGCCCGGAACACGGTGACCCGCTGGGTCAGCCGCTGTCCGCGCCGGGCCCGCTCCCCGGATGCCGGCGGGGCCGACCGGGCCGACGACGCTGGCCGAGCCGTTCAGGTCGACTCGTCGGTCCACGGGGCCAGTGCGCGGGTCACGAACGTGGGTGATGCCGCCGCCCGTTCGTCCAGGGTGCGCAGCATCGGCAGGTAGCTTTTGCCGCCGCCGCCATCGTCCGTGTCGGGTTCCGGGTCGCCGGCCGGCTCGAAGCCGTGACGGGCGTAGAGGCGGACCGCGGCCGTGTTGGTGGGCACGACCCACAGCCGGACGCCGATAGCGCCCACCGTCCGCGCCCAGTCCACGGCGGCGTCGAGGAGGGCGCCGGCCGCGCCCGTGCCGCGTATGGCCGGCGCGACCCACATCGCGGCCAGTTCCCGGAACTCCGGCGCCAGCGACGGCCGATAGACGTCCACCATGCCCATCACGACGCCACCGCCCACGGGAGCGCCGCCGGCCACGGGAGCGCCGCCCGTCGCGGCGTTGGACGACCCGTCGCCCGTCGCGTCGTGATCCGATTCCAGCAGGAACGTGGCGTGCGCGTCGCCCATCGCGTTCCGTGACGCGCGGGCCTGCCAGTCCGCGCCGGGCCGGGCGCTCTCGGCCGCCAGGGTCTGCCAGAAGGATCCGGGCGCGTCGGCCAGCGCCGCCAGGCGGACACCGCGCAACCGCTCGGCATCACCAGGCGCGATACGGCGTACGTGGAATGCCAGACCCACCTCAACAACCACCCTGACGTGTGAAAATACTACATCCCGGACGTATGGGTTTCACACGCGCGGATGTGACACATACGAATACGACATACATAAATGTGACATGTACGAATGTGACATGTACGAATGTGACGAGGCGTGACGCCACCCGCGCCAGGCCCGGGAACCGCGCAACCATCACCATCCGCACGCTACCGGGCGTGACCCTGCCCGGGTCGAGGCGCCCCCGGCGGGCTGTCCGGCGGCCGCGTGCGGGAGGCGCCGGGCAGCATCCCCCGCGGTTCCGGCTGAGGCGTCCGGGCCGCCGGCACGGTGGCCGCGCGCCCGCTATCAGCGAGCCTGCCACCGGCTCTCCCCGGCAA
>NZ_CAKKTL010000169.1:1854-6412 GCF_920664355.1 Protofrankia sp. CiP1_Cm_nod2 | reverse complement strand
CGCCGCGGCTGGCGTACCTTGTGGCCCGCCGCCACACCCGTACTGACAGAAAGTAACCAATCTGGCCCATACCTCGGACGCGCTCCGCCCGCTCCCGCCGGCAGGGCGGGCGGCCCCTGCGCTCTTTCCATCATGTAAAGGACTCCTAATTACTGGGTGTACAATTCGCTTGCCAAGGTCCACTGGTGGGCAGCGGCGTCCCCGCCGTGACCCGGCGCCGGGGGCGGCCCGCGACGCGCCGGTAGCCACAGATCACGATGACGGGAGACGGCTGTGCCGACGACAGGCGGGGCCCGCACGGTGACGGGACGCGTGAGGCTCCCCGCCGTCGGCGCCGACCGGGCCACGCCGCCCCGGTTACACGGGCCGTGCGCGTGAGGCCGCCGGGTACCCCCGAGGAGCGCCACCCAGGACTCGACGCGAAGATCGTCGCCGCCCTCGACCGGATCGGAGGGGCTCTTCAGGTGCTGGCCCGTCGCGCGGCCGAGGCGCACGACCTCTCCCCCACCCAGCTGCGGGTCCTCGTCCGCCTCCACGCCGGGCCGCCCCCACCGGCCCGGACCAGCGCGTTGGCTCGTGAGCTCGACGTCACCGACCCGACCGTCAGCGACGCCCTGCAGGCCCTGCGCCGCAAGGGCCTCGTCGAACGCGAGCGGGACCCTGACGACCGGCGCCACTACCGGCTCCACCTGACCGCCGACGGCCGGCGGACCGCGCGCGCGGTGTCGCGCTGGACCGCCCCCGTCGAGGCCGCCACGTCACGGATCGACCGCCCGGACGGCGAGCAGCTGCTCGCGGCCCTGCTGGACGTGCTGGAACGCATGCACTCCGAGCATCTGATCAGCGTGACCCGGGCATGTACCACCTGTCACCACTTCGAGCCCGCGGTCCGCCGGGCGAGACCCGCCGTCCATCGATGTACCTTCTTCGACCACCGCCTCGGGCCGTCCGACATCAGGGTCGACTGCCCCGAGCACGTCACCCACGAGGAATTCGCCCGCCGCGCCGCGACGGGCGGCCGCTGACCAGCTCGACACATGTCGCCAGGGCCCCTCCGGGCGCTGCCCATCCGGGGATCTTCCCCTGGAGCCGCCGCACGCCGCCACGGCCCGTCCGGGACGCCGCTTCCGCCCCCTCGAAGCTCCGCCGGGATGTCGATCTCGTGATCGTCGTCCTCTCGCACCTCGAGTGCGCCGAGCACTCCCACCCACACCCGTCCACTCTCGCACGGGCCGACGAGCGGCAGCCCTCGCGCCTGATCCGCTCGTCTGATCCGCCCGCCTGATCCGCCCGTGGGACCGCCGGCCGGGTACGGCGTGTGCCCGTACCCGGCCGGTCCGTGGCCCGGGACCCGGCCCGCGCCGCTCGCTACCAGTCGGAGTTGCTGGCGCCGAGGCCGAGGATCACCTGGTCGAACGAGTTGCCGTCGTTGTCGTCGGTGTACGCGAGGGCCAGCTGGCCCCACGGCGACACGGCCACCGCCATCTGCTCCTGGCGGCCGGTGGTCGCCTGGCTGAGTGACTGTGCCGGCAGCCGGCCGGCGGTGGTGCCGTCCGGGTTGAGGCCACCGGCCCAGACCGCCGGGTCGGCGCCGCCCACCGACCAGCCGACCACGGCGTTGTTCTGGTCGTCGATGCCGGTGGCGGGAGAGCCCGCGCCCGTCCCGGTCGACACCTGCACCTCGGCGTGCCGGCCGGTCCCGTCCGCGGCGAACGACCGGGCCCAGATCCCGGGCGTGCCGGTGTGGTCGGACTCCCACGCGACGACGAAGTCACCGTTGGTGTTCGCGGCGACGGCGGCGTGCCGCTGCTGCCCACCGCCGAGGGTGTTGGCCGAGCGCCGGGAGAGGACCACCGCCCCGTTCGCCTTCGCCAGCCGGGTCAGCCCGATGTTGAAGAAGCCGTTGGCGTCGGTGTCCTCGTCCCACACCACGGTCGCTTCCCCGGATGCGGAGACCGCGACGTCCGGGCTGTGGTGCGATCCGCCGGTGGCGTTCACCGTCACCTCGTACGCCTTCGTGGTCGTACCGGTGAATCCGGCGGCCTTCACCGTCGCCGCGGCCGTGCCCTGGATGTCCTCCCACACCACGGTGAAGGCCACCGCGGTGGTGCTGCCCGGTGCGCCGTCAGGGTCGACGGACACCTTCGGGGCCAGCTGCTGGCCGGCCGAGCTGCCGTTGGCGTAGCCGGAGCCGATGACCGTGCCGGCCGGGGAGACGACCCGGTAGGGAATGTTGTAGACGCCGTTGCCGTCGGGGTCGTCGGCCCACACCACGACCGCGTTGCCGCGGTCGTCCAGCCCCACGTCCGGGCTGACGTGCTTCCAGTTCACACCGGACGTGCCGCCCGCGGACAGTCTGATCTCGTAGCTCGACACGCCGTTACGGAACAGGCGCAGGTAGATCTCGCTGTGTGTGTCGTCGTCGGGGCTGGTGGAGTCCCGGTCGTCCTCCCAGACGACGGCCACGTCGCCGAGGCGGTTCGCGGCCACGGCCGGGGTGTCCTGGTCCCCGGTCGCCACGCTGTTCGCGGTCAGCCAGGCCGACGGCCCCACGGCCACGGCGGACCCGCCCGGCGCGACGAAGGTCGCGGTAACGACCAGCGCCGACAGCGATGAGACGACCGCGGTCCTCGACAGGACAGCCTTCGCCGTCCTCGGTGAGAAGAGCTTCGACGGGACGAATCCTGACGGGACGAACCCGTGCGCACCACGCATCTGAAATCCCTTCACGCGTCGACGAGCCCGGGCTGGCCGTCCTGGATGACGAACGAACGCACGGTGGCCGCGGCCGCCCCGTGCTCGGTCACCGTCGCCACGCTGCGGAAGTCGGCGGCGATGTGGGCGGGGGTGATGGTGGTACGGACGTATCCGCGGCGGTCGGAGTAGAACCTGATGTGCGGGTTGGTGGCGCCGTTGGGGATGGCCGTCGAGCCGGACCCGTTGCCGCCGGAGGAGATCGAGGTGCAGACCAGCTCGGTACCGATCGTCGGCGACGAGGGGCTGGCGTAGTCGGCCTTGAGGTTGCTGGCCCACGAGGAGTGCACGTCCCCGGTGAGCACCACCGGGTTGCGCACCGCCCGGTCGGCCCAGCCCTGCTGGATGCGGGCCCGGGAGGCGCGGTAGCCGTCCCAGGCGTCCATGTTCCCCGCGCCCGAGGCGTCGAACTGGCGCGCGAAGAAGACCTGCTGGCCGACGATGTCCCAGGTGCCGAGGTGCTGGGCGAAGCCGTCGAGCAGCCAGGCCTCCTGGGTGGTGCCGGGCAGGGAGCGGCTGGCCAGGTCGGCGTCCGAGCACACCTTCCAGCCGTCGCCGCACGCCTGGTCGTCACGGAACTGCCGGGTGTCGAGCATGTGGAAGGTGGCCAGCGTGCCCCAGCGCACCCGCCGGTACAGCGGGATGCTGTTCCCGGCCGGCGCCGCCGACGGGCGCAGCGGCATGTTCTCGTAGTAGGCCTGGTAGGCCGCTGTCCGCCGGGCTGTCCACTCGGCGGCTGTCAGCGCCGGGCTGTTGTCGGCCCGGACCATGTTGGCGTAGTTGTTCTCCACCTCGTGGTCGTCCGGCACCACCAGCCATGGCGCGGCCGCGTGCGCCGCCTGCAGGTCGGGGTCGGCCTTGTACTGCGCGTAGCGGCGACGGTAGTCGGCCAACGATACGATCTCGCTGCCCAGGTGCTCCCGCACCGACCCGGTCGTGGTGGCGTCCTCGTAGATGTAGTCGCCGAGGTGCAGGATCAGGTCCGGGCGGTCGTCCGCCATCCGCCGGTACGCCGTGTAGTAACCGGACTCGTAGTGCGCGCACGACGCGAACGCCATCGTCAGGTCCCGTCCCACGGCGGTGAACGCCGGGGCGGTCCGGGTGCGGCCCACCGCCGAGATGTGCCCCTGCGCGCGGAACCGGTAGTAGTACTCGGCGTCGGGCGCGAGCCCGCCGGCGACGACGTGCACCGAGTGCGCCTGCGCGTACTGCGCGGTGACCGAGCCGGACGCGACGAGCGGGGCGAACGCGGGGTTCGCGGACACCTGCCAGTCGACCACGATGTCCGTGTTCGCCATGCCGCCGTGCCCGTCCGCGTTCAGCGGGGACGGGGCCAGCCGGGTCCAGAGCACGACGCTGTCCGGCGCCGGCTCGCCGGAGGCCACGCCGAGGGTGAACGGGTAGGGGATGGTGCTGGCCGCCGCCCGCGCGGCCGGGACCGAGGAGAGCGCCCGTAGCGGGAGGGCGAGCCCCCCGGCCGCAGCGATACCTCCGACGAGGAACGCCCGACGCTGAAACGTCTTCATACAACAAAACACTAATTTATATATATAAATATGTTTATATGCATAGAAAAATGCCGCATGTACAAACACGTACAACCCGGTTGCGCGTCGCGAGCGAGCGGCGGATGGACGACGCCCGCCCGACCACCGCCGGCAATGAACCGGTACGCGCGCTTCCGGTGGGCGCGCGGTGGCGTAGCACCTTGTACGCGGGCCCACACGCCCGCGTTCCGTGCGGATGCCGTCGCGCGCGCCCACGAGACCGAAGATCCGTCCACGACAGCTGAAGATCGTCTCCG
>NZ_CAKKTL010000169.1:0-1701 GCF_920664355.1 Protofrankia sp. CiP1_Cm_nod2 | reverse complement strand
GTCCCCCTGGGCCTGGCCGGTGACGCGGTGGGTCGCCGGCCCTCCCGAGGCCGTGTCCCTAGCATGGGCTCAAGGCCCATGACGGCTTCGTCCAGGAAGACCGCCGGCCGCCGCACCCAGCGATCTTTTTGGGAGGACCTTGTGCCGGACAGGGCCCTGATCGACGCGGAGAAGCACCGACAGCCGTCACCGGTATGGCCACGCGGCGCCGTACCGGCCCGGTCCGATCTCGGCCGGCTCACGGTCCAGTGCGCGGACCGCCCCGGAATCGTCGCCGCGGTGTCCCAGTTCCTCACCGATCACGAGGCGAACATCGTCGAATCGGACCAGGCGACAACCGGCCCGGTGGGCGGCCAGTTCTTCCTGCGGATGACCTTCCACCGGCCCCACCTGCAGGCCCACCTCGACGACATGACCAAGGACTTCGCGAAAGCGCTGGTCGAGAAGTTCGAGGTGACCGAGTGGTCCCTCTGTGACGCGTCCACCCCGAAGCGTGTAGCGATCATGGTTTCGAAGCACGACCACTGCCTGCTGGACCTGCTCTGGCGTGCCCGGCGAGGCGAACTGCCGGTCGACATCGGTCTGGTCGTCTCCAACCACGCCGACCTCGCGAGCGGGGTGCGGACGTTCGGCGTGCCGTTCGTCCACATCCCGGTGACCCGCGACACGAAGCCGGAGGCCGAGGCCAGGCAGCTGCAGCTGCTACGGGGCAACTTCGACCTCGTCGTGCTCGCCCGCTACATGCAGATCCTCTCGGCCGGCTTCCTCGACAGCGTCGGCTGCCCGGTCATCAACATCCACCATTCCTTCCTGCCCGCGTTCGCCGGCGCGGGCCCCTACGAACGGGCCAAGGAACGCGGTGTGAAGCTCATCGGCGCGACCGCGCACTACGCGACCGAGGAGCTCGACGAAGGCCCGATCATCGAGCAGGACGTCGTGCGGGTCCGGCACAGCGACGACATCGCGGCTCTCAAGCGGCGCGGCGCCGACGTCGAACGGCTGGTGCTGAGCCGGGCGGTGCTCTGGCACTGCGAGGACAGGGTCCTGCGCCACGGCAACTCCACCGTGGTCTTCTCCTGACCGTGCGGCCCTCGCGGGACCAAGGGAGCCAGCGCGGCTCGTCGCCTGGCGGTATGTCAGCTGGTAAACCTCTTAGTAAACTCATCGGCATGGTCACCATGACGACGATGAAGCTCCCGGTCGATGTACGCGATCGGCTGATGGCGCTGGCCACCAGCCACGGCCGTACCCTGGGCGCGGAGCTGTCCGCCCTCGTCGAGGAAGCGGAGGAAGGCCACTGGTGGCATAACGCCAAGCAGTCCGCCGCCCGGCTTCAGGCCGACCCCGAGCAGTGGGAGGACTATCTGCGCGAGGCCGGCGACTGGGACGTCACCGCGTCCGACGGCCTGGGCAGTGGCGCTCCCGAGTGGCCGGAATACGCCGAGGAGCAGGCGTGACGCCAGGCGAGGTGCTCCTCGTCGATCTCGATCCGGTCGCCGGGAACGAACAGGGCGGCCTACGTCCCGTTGTGGTGATCTCCAACACCGGCTACGACCAGCTCGTCGCGGGCCGGCTCCTGGTGGTGTGCCCGATCACGAGCCGGGATCGCGCGCTCCCCCATCACGTGCCCGTGACCCGTGCTCCGACCCATCGGCTCAACCGTCCGTCCTGGGTGATGTGCGAACAGCCCAGGACCATCTC
>NZ_CAKKTL010000168.1:0-11071 GCF_920664355.1 Protofrankia sp. CiP1_Cm_nod2 | reverse complement strand
GGCGGCGGTGCCGATCTGTGGATACGACGGTTTCACGCAGTGGCGGATCCTGCCGGGCGGCTGGTCTGCTTCCCGCACGCGGGCGGCTCGGCACCTTTTTTCTTCCCGCTGTCCCAGGAGCTGTCCGCATCGGCCGGCCCGGGCCGGCCCGGCGTCGAAGTGCTCGCCGTCCAGTACCCCGGCCGCCAGGACCGCCTCGGCGAGCCGGCGGTCACCAGCATCGCCGGGCTCGCCGAGGGGATCGCCACGGCCCTGCTGCCGTGGGGCGGCGAGCCGCTGACGTTCTTCGGGCACAGCATGGGCGCCGTCGTGGCCTTCGAGGTCGCGCTGCGCCTGCGGGCCCGCGGGCAGGACGGGCCGGTGCGCCTGCTCGCCTCCGGCCGCCGCGCGCCGTCAAGGTACCGCCAGCGGCAGGACGTCCACCGCCGGGACGACGCCGGCATCGTCGCCGAGCTGCGCCAGCTCGCCGGCACCGACTCCCGGCTGCTCGGCGACGAGGAGATCCTGCGGATGATCCTGCCGGCGATCCGCGCCGACTACACCGCGGTCGAGACCTACCGGTCGGCGCCGGACGCGGTGGTCCACTGCCCGGTCACGGTGTTCACCGGTGACGTTGATCCGCAGGTCACGATCGACGAGGCACAGGCCTGGCGCGGCCACACCACCGGCGCGTTCGGCCTGCGGGTCTTTCCCGGCGGGCATTTCTACCTGGCGGAGGATCCCGGGGCGGTCATCGCGGCCATCCGCGCCGAGCTGGCGGCTTCGCCGCCGGTGTCAGCCCCCGCAGTGTCGCATCCCGCGGCCTCGGTGCCCACGGTGCCGGCGCTCGCGGCACCGGCGGAGGTGTCGCCGGAGCCCAGCCAGGCGGCGAGCTCGCGCACCTCGGCGCGGTAGAGCGTCGCCGGGTCCATCACGTGGGGCCGCAGGTGCCCGTTGATCTCAAGCGCCAGCAGCCCGTGTAGCCGGCCCCAGATCCGTAGCGACAGCGCGACGGCCGCCGGTGGCAGGCCCGGAACCGCCGTGCGGGCCAGCGCGGCGAACGGCGGGGTGAAGTCGGACCAGTCGTGGTCGTCGGTGCTGTCGCCCGGGTCCGTCCCGGCCGCGGACAGCCTGGTCCGCAGGCCAGGCCAGGCGCTTTCCACCAGGCGCAGCAGCACGCCGCACGCCTGCTGCTCGGCCGAGGACGCGTCGCCCTCGGCCGGGAACCGGTAGCCCGGGATGGGGCTGCCGTAGAGAAGCTGGTACTCCTGCGGGCTGGTGACGGCCCACTCGCGGTAGGCCATCGCCACCGCGGTCAGGGCGGCGCCGGGATCGTCGGCGGGGGCCGCGGCCCGGACGGTCTCCAGCCGCTGCGCCACCGAGGTGTAGATGTCGGTCACCAGCGCGGTGATCATGTCGTCGCGGGTGTCGTAGTAGCTGTACAGCGCGCCCGCGGTCATGCCCATCTCGCGGGCGATCGCCCGCAGCGACAGCGCTGCCGCGCCACCGTCGGCCATGTGGCGCAGTGCGATCGCCTTGATCTCGCGGACCGTCTCGGCGCGTAGCCGGTCCCGGCGCCGAAGCATGCGATCTTCCACCGTTGGTAGTTTACAGCGCTTGTCTCCTACACTGCGGCCAAACATTGATAGCCGTGTAGTCTTTGAACGGCGTACTGTCGCGGCTGTCGCGTCAGTTGGCCCGGACGCCCGTCGCCCCGCGGCGACGGGGCACGCGCCGCGTCGCCGCGGGGTCGCGCCGTCCGTCTCGTCCGTCCGGGCTGGTCCCACGTGCCAGCCGCCGCCTCGAGGAACCCAGGGCACCAGAGGAACCCAAGAAACCCAAGGCACCAGAGGCACCCGAAGAAGAAGAAGAGGAAGGAGCCCGCCCCATGACTGTTCCCGCAGCCCCCGGGCTGCCCTATCAGCGCACCCGGCTCACCCTCGCGCTGCTGGCGTTCGCGCAGTTCATCGTCGCCGTCGACTACAACATCGTTTATGTCGCGCTGCCCGACATCGGCAGGGATCTCGGCTTCACCTCGCAGTCGATCCAGTGGGTCGTCAGCGCCTACGCCGTCGCCTTCGGTGGCCTGCTGCTGCTCGGCGGACGTGCCTCCGACCGGCTCGGGGCGCGCCGCGTCTTCACCGTCGCGCTTCTCGTGTACGGCCTGTCGTCCCTGGCCGGCGGGCTGGCGTCGGCACCCGGCGTGCTCGTCACCGCGCGGACGGTGCAGGGGGTCGGCGGCGCGCTGCTGTTCCCGGCGATCCTCAAGCTCATCAGCACCATCTACGAAGAGGGTGCCGAACGCACCCAGGCCCTGGCGGTGTGGAGCGTGGCGGCCAGCGGCGGGCTCGCCGCCGGGGCCCTGCTCGGCGGGCTGCTCACCGACTGGTTCGGCTGGGAGTCGGTCTTCTTCGTCAACGTCCCGCTCACGGCCGTGGCCCTGGTGGCCGCCCCGCGCCTGCTGCCCGCGGACCCGCCGCGGGCGCACGGCCTGAAGGGCTTCGACCTGCCCGGCGCGCTGATCGCCACCGCCGGCGTGGCGCTTGTCGTCTTCGGCCTGGCCTCCGGCTCGGAGGCCGGCTGGACGGCCGCCCGCACCACCTCCTCGATCATCGTCGGGGCGGTGCTGCTGGCCGGTTTCGTCCTGGTCGAACTGCGCACCCGGGACCCGCTGGCCCCGCCGCGGCTGTTCCGGCAGCGCACACTGGTGATCGCGATGCTCGCGGTGCTGCTGCTCGTCGGCAGCCTCGCCGGCGAGTACTACCTGTTCACGACATACCTGCAGAACGTGCTTCACTTCAGCCCGCTCGAGGCCGGGCTGGCGTTCCTCCCGCTCACCGTGATCTCGATGGTGGGCGGCGCGGCGGCCGTCACCCTGCTCACCCGCTACGGGCTGCGCACCACGATGGCCGCGGGCCTGTTCGTCGGCGGCGTCGGCATCGCGGCCGTCACCGCCGGGGTGTCGGTGGACGGCTCCTACCTGGCCCTGCTGCCCGGCCTGGTGCTGTGGGGTATCGGCGGTGGGGTCGCCTTCACCGCGGTGTTCGTCGCCGCGTCCGCCGGGGTGGCACCGGCCGAACAGGGTGTCGCCAACGCCCTGGCCTCGACCTTCCAGCAGATCGGCACCGCGCTGGGGCTGGCCGTGATCATCGCGGTCGTGGTGGCCCGTCCGCACGGGCCGGCATCACCGGACGCCAACCCGGCCGGGATCGTGGACGCGCTGCGGGTGGGCGGCTGGGTGTCGGCCGCCATCTGCGCCGCCGGGACCGTGGTGGCCCTCGCGCTGGCCCGCACGCCCCGGCCGGCCGGGCAGCCGGTACCCGCCGCGGGTGAGCCGGCCGACCCCCAGCGCCAGCCCGTGTGACGCCAGCCCCCACGAGGTGACAGGGCCGCGACCGGGCCCGTCCCAGCCGCCGTCCCCGCGGGCCACCCTGACCGGCCCGCGGGGACGGCTCCGTTCTCCCGTCCATTCTCCTGCCCGTTCTCCCGCCTGCCCGTTCTCCCGCCCGGCCGGGCTGTCGCCAGGACGACGGGATACGGGATACGGGATACCGGTGCCGCCACCGATATCCCCGGTACGGTTTCCCGGGGCCCTGGTTCTTTCCCGGGTCCTGTTCTTTCCGGAGCGCCGTTCTTTTCCGAGGGGCCAGGGCCTTGCCCGGGGCGGTGTTCCCGGTGGGCGGGGCGCTCGGCCGGACGGGAGCGTCACCCACGGCACTTCCGCCGTCGCATTCCGGCCGCCCGCGTGGCCGGCACATTGTGTGCCTGGACGGCTACGCGGTGGCCCGGCCGGCGCTATTCCGGCACGGGTGTTCCGGCGGCGGTCACCGGGGCCGGTGCCGCCGGTGCCGGGTAAGCACTCGTGTTCCGCCTGGCGCGGCTAACATGTGCCGGATTTGAAGTCAACCCTTGACGACCCCTACTGGTACCCCGATATTCATCCGGGCACCAACTATCGAAACCGCTTCCTGCCGGGACGGCGGATGTCAGGCACGCCTATATGGCGAGCATCACATCGGCCTTTTTCACCGGCCGGGTTTGGGCTCGGCTAATGTCCCCCGCATGAGGTCGCAGGGGTATCGTCACAGCAGTCGGAGCATGGCTGTTCTGACGTCGCTTCTGACGTCGCGTCTGACGTCGCGGCGTCACATCGACCTGTTGCGCGTCTCCAGCGCCACCTGTTCACGCTGACCCGTACGCGGTCGTCTTTCTCGTTCGGCCACGCGGTCCGGTGCCGCCGCCGGCCCGGCGGCCACCTCTGTTTTCAGGTGTAGTCGTCTTTCCGGTGTAGTCGCCGTCCCGGCGGAGCCTGTCGTCCCGGCGGGGACCGCCGTCCCGGCGGGTTCACCGTCCCGGTGCGTGTCCCGCGTGTGCCGTAACCGGCCTGCCGCGCGGAATGCCAGCCGTCCCGTCGCATTTTTTGCCCGTCCAGAACATTCGGAGTGGCTCCATGCGTTTTGTCAGGCCCACGTACGCCCTCACCGGCGTCACCGTCACTGCGGCGCTCGTGTTGGGCGCCTGTGGGTCGTCCGACGGTGGATCGTCCACCCCCCGCGCGGCCGCGCCCAGCACCGGGGGCTCGGTGACCTACGCCATCGACACCGAGCCGGTCTGCTACAACGTCCACGTCAGCCCGCAGGACATCACCGCCGAGGTCCAGCGCAACGTCGTCGACTCGCTGCTCTTCTTCGACGCCAACCAGAAGATCCACCCCTGGCTGGCCACCTCCTGGGAGACCTCCAGCGACTTCAAGACCTTCACCTTCAAGCTCCGCACGGACGTGACGTTCACCGACGGCACGCCCTTCGACGCGAACGCGGTGAAGGCCAACTTCGACCACATAGCCAACCCGAAGACGAAGTCGCAGTACGCCTCGACGCTCATCAAGAGCTACACCGGCACCGAGGTCGTCGACCCGCACACCGTCAAGATCAGTTTCTCTGCTCCGTCGGCGCCGTTCCTGCAGGCGGTGAGCACTCCCTACCTCGGTTTCTATTCGCCGAAGACACTGCAGGAAAACGCGGACAAACTGTGCGCGGAAGGGCCGGCCCAGGTCGGCACCGGGCCGTTCACCGTGGCCGAGTACACCAAGGGCCAGAGCGTCCGGTTCGTCCGCAACCCGAACTACAGGTGGGCACCTGAGGGCGCTGCGAACACCGGGGCGGCCTACCTGGACGCGCTGACCATCCGCGTCCTGCCGGAGGACTCCACCAGGGTGGGCGTGCTCACCAGCGGGCAGGTCGACGGCGCCCGCGCGGTCCCGCCGGCCAACGTCGCCGCCGTCGAGGCGAACAAGGCCCTGGGCACGGTGCGCCTGCAGGCCGCCGGCGGCACCTACCAGATCTACCTCAACGTGACCCGGGCACCCCTGACCGACCAGCGGGTGCGCACCGCGATCCAGCGCGGCATCGACCTCGGCAAGGACGTCCAGGCCGTGTACTTCGGCCAGTACCAGCGGGCCTGGAGCCCGCTGGCGCCCAGCACCCCGTCCTACGACAAGTCACTGGAGAACACCTGGCCGTTCGACCAGGCGGTGTCCAACCGGCTGCTCGACGAGGCGGGCTGGACCGGGCGGGACGCCGAGGGCTACCGCACCAAGGACGGCAAGCGCCTGGCCGTCGTCTGGCCGCTCATGCCCGCCGAGTACATCCGCGACCAGCGGGTGGTCCTCGGCCAGGCGATCCAGGCCGACCTGAAGAAGATCGGTATCGACCTCCAGCGCCCGACCTTCGACATCGGCACCTTCGTCACCAAGGGCTACGCCGGTGAGTTCGACATCCTGGACTCCAGCTGGGCGCGGCCCGAGCCCGACATCCTGCGGCTGTTCTTCAACAGCACCAGCTCGGCAGCCACCGGTGGCCAGAACGCCTCGTTCATCAGCGACCCGCAGCTGGACGAGTGGACCAACGCCGGTGCCGCCACGCTCGACACCAAGATTCGTGACGACGTCTACGGCAAGACCCAGAAGCGGGTCATCGAGCTCGCCGCGTCGGTCCCGGTCTACATCCCCACCACGGTCGTCGGGCTCTCCAAGCAGCTGCACGGGGTGACCTTCGACGCGAGCTCGTGGCCGCTGTTCCACGGCGTCTGGACCGAGAAGAAGTGACGGACGAGAAGTGACGGACGCGGGGCCGGTCGGGACGCTCCCGGCCAGCGCGGGCCCGGCCGGGCGTGACCCGGCCGGGCGTGACCCGGCCAGCGCGGGCCCGGCCGGGCGTGACCTGGCCGGGCGGCGCCTGGCCAGGGGGCGCTCAGCCGGAGGGCGCTCAGCCGGAGGGCGCCTGGTCAGGGGGGTGGCGGTACGGCTCGCGGCGGCGCTGGCGGTGCTGTTCGGGGCGGCGACGCTCGCCTTCGCGGCGCTGCAGCTCGTCCCGGGCGACCCGGTGGCGGTGCTGCTCGGGCCGTCCACCACCGCCTCCGCCGAGGTACGGGCGCAGATCCGGGAGGACTACGGCTTCGACCGGCCCGTCGTGGCGCAGTACGCCTCCTACCTCGGCCATCTCCTGCGCGGGGACCTCGGCGAGTCCTACCAGCTCCAGCGTCCCGTGGCCGAGCTGATCGACAGCCAGCTCTGGCCGACCGTCCAGCTCGCCCTGGCCGCGGTCGTGCTGGCCGTCGCCGTCGCGGTGCTCTCCGCGGTGACGACGGCCGGGCGGCCGCTGCCGCGCGCGCTGGCCTCCGCCTGGGAGCTGGTGGCGGTGTCCACGCCGTCGTACTGGCTCGGCATCGTCCTGCTCACGTTTTTCTCGTTCCGGCTGACGATCTTTCCGGTGGCCGGGGCGGAGGGCTTCGCCTCGCTGGTCCTGCCCGCGGTCACCCTGGCGCTGCCGGTCGCCGGGGTGCTCGCGCAGGTGCTGCGCGAGGGCCTGGAGACGGCGCTGGCCCAGCCGTTCGTGGTCACCGCCCGGGCCCGCGGGCTGACCCGCACGGCGGTGCGGTTCCGGCACGCGCTGCGCCACGCGGCGGTGTCGCTGGTGACGCTGACCGGCTGGCTGACCGGCACGCTGCTCGGCGGCGCGGTGCTGGTCGAGGTCGTCTTCGCCCGCCCCGGCATCGGGACGCTGACCCTGCAGGCGGTAGGGAACAAGGACATGCCGGTGGTGATCGGCGTCGTGCTGATCTCCGCCTTCGTCTTCGTCCTGATCTCGACCGTGGTGGACCTCGCCTACCTCGCCATCGACCCGCGACTGAGGAAGGGGTGAACCGGCGGTGACCACCACCCAGCCCGGCCTGCTCACCGGCCCGGCCCCGGCCCTGACCGCGGCCGGCCGGGCCGCCAGCCGGTCGCGGCGGCGCAGACAGCTCTCGCGCGCCGGCGTCGCGCTGGCCGGGGCGCTGCTCGTCGTGCTCGCGCTGGTCGCGATCGCCCCGGGCCTGTTCACCGGCCAGGCCCCGAACGAGACCGACCTCGGCCAGACGATGGCCGCCCCCAGCGGCGCGCACTGGTTCGGCACCGACCAGCTCGGCCGGGACGTCTTCGCCCGGGTGCTGCACGGCGCCCGCACCTCGCTGCTGGTCGGCGCCGGCTCCACGGTGTTCGCGCTGCTCGGCGGCACGGTGCTGGGGCTGGCCGCGGCGCTGTCCGGCCGGGTGGGCGACCAGGTGCTGATGCGGTTCGCCGATGTCCTGCTGTCGCTGCCGTCCCTGCTGCTGGCGCTGCTGGCGGTGACGGTGCTCGGCACCGGGACGGTGAACGTCATGCTCGCGGTCGCGATCGCCTTCGTGCCCGGCTACGCCCGGATCGTGCGGGCGGAGGCGCTGGTGGTCCGCCGCTCCGGGTACGTCGAGGCGGCGGTCGGGCTCGGGCTGCCCCGGCCGGTGCTCATCGCCCGCCACGTCCTGCCGAACACCCTCGGCCCGCTGCTGGTCCTCGGCGCCGTCGGCTTCGGCACGTCGGTGATCTACGCGTCCGGGCTGAGCTTCCTCGGCCTGGGCGCCGGGCCGCCGTCACCGGAATGGGGTGCGATGCTCTCCGAGGGCCGTGACTTCCTGGCGTCCGCGTGGTGGATCGGGGTGTTCCCCGGGCTCGCCATCACCGCGACGGTGGTCGCGGTCAACGTCGTCGGCCGGTTCGCCCAGCGCCGCTTCGCCGGGAGGACGTCATGACCGGCCCGGCGGGCAACATAGACCTGGCGGACAACGTGGATCCGACGCCGGTCGTCCCCTCGGCGAGGCCTGCCGCGTCGGCGGAGCCCCTGCTGGTCGTGGACGGGCTCGATGTCACCTTCACCACCGGCGGCGCGGCGGTGCACGCCGTCCGCGACGTCTCGTTCACCCTGGACGCGGGCCGCTGCCTGGCGCTGGTGGGGGAGTCCGGCTCGGGCAAGAGCGTCACCGCGCGTACCCTCGTCGGCCTCACCGGTGGGAACGCCACCCTCAGCGCGCGCCGGCTGCGCTTCGCCGGGGAGGACCTGGCCGCGTTCACCGAGGCGCGGTGGCGGGCCGTGCGCGGCCGGCGGATCGGCCTGGTGCTCCAGGACGCGCTGGTGTCGCTGGACCCGCTGCGCACGGTCGGCGCCGAGATCGCGGAGGTGCTGCGCACCCACCGGGTCGTCCCGCGCGCCGAGACCGACGCCCGGGTGCTGGAACTGCTCGACGACGTCGGCGTGCCCGAGCCGGCCCGACGCGCCCGGCAGTACCCCCACCAGCTCTCCGGCGGGCTGCGCCAGCGGGCGCTCATCGCCTCGGCGATAGCCGCCGGCCCCGCCCTGGTGCTGGCCGACGAGCCGACCACAGCCCTGGACGTCACGGTGCAGGCGCAGGTGCTCGACCTGCTGCGGCGGCACAAGCTCGACGGCGCCGCGCTGCTGCTGATCAGCCACGACCTCGCCGTCGTCGGCGGGCTCGCCGACGACATCGCGGTGATGTACGCCGGCCACATCGTCGAACACGGCCCGGCCGAACAGATCCTCGGCGGCCCCCGCCACCCCTACACCCGGGCGCTGCTCGACGCCGTGCCCGTCACCCACACCAAGGGCACCCGGCTCGCTCCCGGCACACCGCGCGGCCCGCTGCCAGGGCCGGCGGGATGCCCGTACGCGGACCGCTGCCCGCGGGCGGACGACCGCTGCCGCGAACGCCTGCCGGCCCGCGTCGTGCCCGCGGGCGCGCACCGCCGGCACGACGTGCTGTGCTGGCACCCGTTCGAGGCCCCGCCCATCGGGGTCCTGTCCACCGCCCCGGCAGCGGATGCCCCGGCAGCGGACGTCACGGCAACGGTTGACGCCTGGGCAGGCACTTCCGAGGCGGCGAGCGCCGCCATTACGCTGTCAGGCTCCGGTACGGCCGGTGCCGCCTCCGGCGCCGTTCCCGGTACCGCGGCCGCGACACCCCGGCCGGTGGCCCCGGGTGACGCGCCCGGGATGGGCGCCCCGCCCAGGCAGCGGGTGGACGCGGCAGCCACCGGTGAGGCGCTGCTGGAGGTCGAGGGCATCTCCAGGCGTTTCCGCTCCCCGGACGGCACCTGGCGGGACGCCGTACGGGACGTGTCGCTGCGGCTGCGCGCCGGCGAGACGCTGGGTGTCGTCGGCGAGTCGGGCTCGGGGAAGACGACCGTGGCCCGCATCGTCCTCGGCCAGCTTGAGCCGGACACCGGGACGGTCCGCTTCGACGGGCAGCCGTGGAGCGGGCTGCGTGAGCGCGCGCGGCGCGCCCGCCGCCGCCACATCCAGGCGATCTATCAGGATCCGCTGGGCTCGTTCGACCCCCGCTACCGCGTCGAGCGCATCATCGGCGAGGCCGTGGCCATCGGCGGCGTTCCGCGGGACGCCGGTCGGGCCATCGGCGGCGTTCCGCGACAGGCCGGTGCGGCCATCGGCGGCGCCCTTCGGGACGCCGGTCCGGCCGGTCCCGGCGCTCCGCGGGGCGCGGCCCGCCGGGACCGGGTCGTGGAGCTGCTCGAGCAGGTCGGGCTGCCCGCGGACGTGCTGCGCCGCCGTCCGCTGGAGCTCTCCGGCGGGCAGCGGCAGCGGGTGGCGATCGCCCGCGCGCTGGCTCCCGGGCCCGATCTGATCGTCTGCGACGAGCCGGTGTCCGCCCTCGACGTGTCGATCCAGGCACAGATCCTCGACCTGCTCGCCGGGCTGCAGCGCGACCTGGGGGTCGCGCTGCTGTTCATCTCCCACGACCTGGGGGTCATCCACCACGTCAGCGACCGGATCATCGTGATGAAGGACGGCCAGGTGGTGGAGACCGGCGACGTCGCCACGGTGTTCGCCCGGCCCGCGCACGCCTACACCCGGCAGCTGCTGGCCGCCGTGCCACGACCGGTCGGCGGCCGCGCCGCGCCGCCCGGCCCGCCGGACGCCGGGCCCGCCCCGGACCTGGCGCCGGCCGCGGACATCCTGAGCGTGGTGTCGCGATGACGACCGCCCGGCGATACCCGGCCCAACAACACCCAACTCGTCAATACCCAAACCAAAACCAATGCCCGGACCAGAGCCGATGTCCGGACCAGCGCCGTCGACGGTGTTGTCGGCTCCGGCGCCCAGGCTCTCCGCGGAGATGTCCCGACAGGGGTGTCTCGAGGTAGGGGAGTAAAACCACTATCTTGGTGACGATAGTTGGAAAGTTTGAGGACCATCGGACTTTGAGGACCATCGGACGACGTCAGCAACGGTGATCACTGGTCAGCGACGAGCGCAGTCGCTCGCGTGCCAAGTCGGCGCAGCCGGAGGAAACGCAGCACCATGGGTACCGCAGCCCTGTCCGCCATCACGCCGCGATGGCCGTACGCGCCCCCCGCCGAGTCCGTTCCCGCCCTGGTGGAACGGGACGGCGCCCTGCGCTGCCTGGACGCGCTGCTCGCAGAGTGTACTGCCTCCAGGGGTGGGACGGTCGTCATCGCCGGGGGAGCGGGCAGCGGGAAGACGGCGCTGCTGCACACCTTCATGGCGCGGGCCGCGCGGGCGGGCGCGACCGTGCTGGAGGCCTTCGGATCATGCGTGGAGCGTGATCTCCCGCTCGGGGTCCTGCGCCAGCTCTCCCGCGGCGGCCTGCGCGCCGGCCTGACGGAGGGTGCCGGCACGCCCGGCGGCAGCGGCACCCCCGGCGGCGCCGCCGGCCCCGCCGCACGCGGCCTGCTGCCCGACAC
>NZ_CAKKTL010000167.1:0-11337 GCF_920664355.1 Protofrankia sp. CiP1_Cm_nod2 | reverse complement strand
TGCAGCGCGCGCTGGCCGAACGCGTTGCCCCCCGAGGCGCTGGCGAGCGCGACGGACATGTCGTACGGGTCGAGGGCCTCCGGGTCGATCCCCGCGTCCGCCAGGGCCTGGCCGGCGGCGCAGAAGGCCAGGTGCGTCCACCGGTCCGTCTGCACGACGAACCGGCTCGGCATGTGCTCGGCCGCCCCGAAGCCCTCGACCTCACCGGCCAGGGTGGTGTCGTAGCGTGACGGGTCGAACTGGGTGATGCGCCCGATCCGGGTCTCCCCGGACAGCACGGTCTTCCAGTACGTGTCCACGCCGATCCCGCTCGCGCAGACGATCCCGATCCCGGTGATCACAGCGCGCGGCGTCACCGTCCGGCCCCCGCTTTCCTCTTCCCAGTGCCCTCCGCGGCCGGCAGGCCGTTGGGAGCCCGGAAGACCATGGCCGACTGGAAGCCCCCGAAACCGCTGCCGACCGACAGCGCGACGTCGACCTTGTGCTCACGTGCCGTGTTCGGCGTGTAGTCGAGATCGCACTCCGGATCACGGTTGGCCCAGTTCGCCGTCGGCGGGACCACCCCGTGCTCGATGGCCAGCGCGCAGGCCGCCATCTCGATCGCGCCGATCGCGCCGAGCGAATGGCCGACCATGGACTTGATCGAGCTGACCGGCACCTGATAGGCGTGCTCGCCCAGCGCCCGTTTGAAGGCCGCCGTCTCGTGCCGGTCGTTCTGCTTGGTCCCCGAGCCGTGGGCGTTGATGTAGGAGACGGTGGTCGGCGCCAGCCGGCCCTGCGCCAGCGCGTCGGAGATGGCCCGGGCCATCTCCACCCCGTCGGGACGCAGCCCCGTCATGTGGAAGGCGTTGCTGCGGGTGGCGAAACCGGCGACCTCGCAGTAGACGTGCGCGCCGCGGCGGCGGGCGTGCTCCCACTCCTCCAGGACGAGGACCGCGCCGCCCTCGCCCAGGATGAAGCCCTTGCGGTCCCGGTCGAAGGGCCGGGAGGCGTGCTCGGGATCGGAGTCGTCCGGCGACGTCGCCTTGATCGCGTCGAAGGAGGCGAGCGTGACCGGGGAGATCGGGGAGTCCGACGCACCCGCGATCATCACGTCCGCCTCCCCGTCGGCGACGAGCTGGTAGCCGTAGCCGATGGCGTCGATCCCGGACGTGCAGCCGGTGGAGACGACCTGCGCCGGGCCGTGGGTGCCGAACTGGCAGCCGACGTCGGCCGCCAGGCTGCTCGGCATCAGCGCCTGGTACAGGAACGGCGACGCGTAGTCGGGATCGACCAGCCACTGCTGGCCGCTGTCGCTGGCCACGACGTACTCGGTCTCCAGCGCCGTGGTGCCCCCGACCGCCGTGCCCATCGTCACGCCGGTGGCGTCCGCGGTCGGTTCGTCGAGGACGAGCCCGCTGTCCGCGACGGCCTCGGCGGCGGCGGCCATGGCAAACTGGATGTAACGGTCGGAGCGCCGCACCTGACGGGGGGTGAGCCCGGCGGCGGCCGGGTCGAAGTCGCACTCGGCGGCGACCCGGGACCGGAACGGCGACGCGTCGAAGAGGGTGATGCGCCGGGTGGCCGTCCGCCCCGCCGTCACGGTGGACCAGAACGCCTCCCGCGTCACCCCGCCCGGCGCGACCACGCCCACCCCGGTCACCACCACGCGGCGGTGGCCGCTCACGCCGAGGCCACCGGATCACCGTCGGCGCGCTCGGTGCCCACCTGGCCGGTACTCACCTGGCCGGGGAGCAGCGGCTCGGGACGCGCCTGGCCGGCGGTCACGGTCACGGCCTGCCGGGCGCCCCCGCCCCCCCGGGTCTCCCCCGCGCTCCCGGCCTCTTCGGCCTGCCCGGCCTGCCCGGTGCCCTCGGCCTCCGCCGTGCCCTCGGCCTGCTCGGTGTCCACGTGCCCGAGTTCGGGACGGGGGGCGAGGGGTCCGAGGTGGAAGACCACCGACGCCGGCTCGGCCCCGGTGTTGCGCAGCCGGTGGCGCGCCCCGACCGGGATGTAGAGCCCCTCGCCGGCCGCGACGGCCACCGGTACGTCGTCGCAGTCGACGACGATGCCCCCAGTGGCTACGTACAGAAACTCCTCACTATACGGATGGTAGTGTTCGGCGATCTTCTCGCCGGGCAGCAGGGTGGCCACGCCCATGAAGCCCGAGGTGCTACCGACCGTGCGTGGACCGAGCAGCACCCGTAGCTCTCCCCCGCGCCGCCGGTCCGGCGGAACATCACGGACGGCCACATGTCGACAGCAGGATGCGACAGCCATCTCCGGTACTTCCTCTCACTCGTCATGCGCCCGTTCTCACCGGCTTATGCGCCCGCGTCGCGAGCCCCACCGGCCGCGCCGGCCACACCGGCACCGGCCCCGCCGGCCGCCAGCTTCTCGACCTTGTCCCGGATGACCTCCATCTGGATCACCGAGTTGGTGTTGATCCGGACGGTCATCGCCTCGTCGTCGACCGGCGCGTCCGGGCGCATGGCGAAGTCCTGCACCCATGTCATCCGGACGCCGCCGTCGGCCTCCTCGTACGACCAGTAGATGTTCATGTACTGGAACGGGCCGGGCTCGACCCGGTGCGCGCGCACCTCACGCAGGCCGCGGTCGACCGTCCGCTGGCTGACCCACGACCAGATCTGGCCGTTCTCGTCCGGATGCATAGTCAGCCGGAAACGGACGGTGTCCCCCTCGCGTTCGAGAACGTCCACCGAGGCGTACTCCGTGAACAGGTCGGGCCAGTTCTCCAGATCGTTCGTCGCGTCCCAGACGACATCGAATGGGGCGGCGATGAACACCGACTTCTGTGTGTGTCCCGGCATCTCCTACGAGACCTCCCTGAAATTGTCCCGGCATTTTTCCCATCGGCTTCCGCGCACGGGGCGTCACCCACGTGCCTTCGTTCGCGGTCCTTTTTCACGGGCCTGCGCCCGTGACGCCGCCCTCAGCGGCCCTCGTTCGCGACGGCGGCGATTTCCCCCACGGTCATCGTGACGGCCTCGTCGGGAACCTCCACACCGAACCTCTCGACCAGCACCGCCTGTAGCTCGAGGACGGCCAGCGAGTCGATCTGCAGCTCCGTGAGCGAAAGCGACTCGTTTCCGGCGAAAACGTCCGGATCTACGCCGGCCCGCTCGACGAGAATTTCGCGGATCGTGGCTGATGTCACGACGGACCGGGTTTCCCCAGTAGCTTCGACACTCATTTCCGCACCTTTCCGGAATCCGTTACCAGGCGGTCGACCAGGCTGGTCGAATACCGCCCCTTGCGGAACTCGGTGTCGGCCAGCACACGTTTGATGAAAGGAATCGTGGTACGTACGCCGGGCCCGTCGACGTCGAACTCGCCAAGCGCGCGCTCGGCCCGGCTGAGCGCCTCGGCCCGGCTGGGCGCCCAGACCGACACCTTGGCCAGCAGCGAGTCGTAGTACGGGCTGACCCGGTAGCCGGGGAAGCCGTGGGTGTCCACCCGGACGAACGGGCCGGCCGGCGGGGTGAAGCGGTCCAGCCGGCCGGCGGCCGGGGTGAACCCGCGGTCCGGATCCTCGGTGTTGACCCGGCACTCGACGGCGACCCCGCGCAGGACGACGTCCTCCTGCCGCAGCCGCAGCGGTGTGCCGGCCGCGACATGAAGCTGCTCGTGGACGAGATCGCAGCCCGTCACCATCTCGGTGACCGGATGCTCCACCTGGATACGGCTGTTGATCTCGATGAAATAGTGGTTCTGGTCCTCGTCCACCAGGAACTCGACCGTGCCCAGGCCGGTGAAGCCGACCGACAGCGCCCCACGCACCGCGTCCCGGCACATCTCGGCCACCCGGTCGGGATCGAGCTCGGGCGCGGGCGCCTCCTCCACCAGCTTCTGGTGGCGGCGCTGCACCGAGCAGTCCCGGGTGCCCAGGTGGATGCCCGCGCCGTGCGCGTCGCAGAGAATCTGCACCTCGACGTGACGGGCCCGCTCGAGAAAGCGCTCCACGTAGATCCGGTCGTCGCCGAAGACCGCCCGCGCCGCCGCCCGGGTGTCGGCGAACGCGGTCGCGAGCTGCGCGGCCGAGCGCACGACCGTCATGCCACGGCCACCGCCACCGGCCGCCGCCTTGATGATGACCGGATAGCCGATGGCATCGGCGATGTCGCGCGCGTCGGCGACGCTGCGCGCGACATCGGCGCTGCCGGTCAGCAGCGGCAGGCCCGCCCGGCGCATCAGGACCCGGGCCACGCTCTTGTCCCCCAGCGAGGCCATCACCGCCGGCGGCGAGCCGATGAACACCAGGCCGGCGTCGGCGCATATCTCCGCGAAGTCGGGATCCTCGGAAAGGAACCCGTAGCCGGGATGGACGGCGTCCGCCTCCGTCATTCTCGCGGCCTCGATAATGGCCGCCGCGTTGGCGTAGCTGCGCCGCGACGGCGGCGGCCCGATACACACCGCTTCGTCGGTATGGCGATGGACAAGCGAGTCCCGGTCCGCCGTCGAATAGACGCTGACGGTCCGGATACCGAGCTCACGGCATGCCCTGGCCACCCGTAGCGCGATCTCGCCGCGGTTCGCGATGAGAACTTTCTGGAACAAATCTTCACCCCCCGCGTGAAATGAGAATCCCGCTACGGCGCTATTTCGACGAGAACCTGGTCGAACTCGACCGCCTCCCCGTTCCCGACGCAGATCCGGGCCACCGTCCCGCCGATGTCGGCGGTGACCGGGTTCAGCAGCTTCATCGCCTCGATGATGCCGATCGTCGCGCCCGCGTCGATGACGTTCCCCACCGCGACAAAGGGCTCCGCCCCCGGTTCGGGCGCGTGGTAGAAAGTCCCGACGATCGGGGCCGTGACAACAGCCACGTCGGCGTCCACGGTGTTCTCACCGGCGCTGTTCTCACCGGCGCTGTTCGCGGTGGCGCCGTTCACGGCGGCCCCGGCTGCCGTGGCGCCGTTCACCGCGGCGCCGTTCGCGAGAGCACCGTTGACGCCGGCGCTGTTGGCGAGGGCGCCGTTTCTCACGGCCGGCTCTCCGGCGGACGGTGCCGGGACGAGCACGCCGATGCCTGCCGCCCCCGACCACTCGACCTCGATGGCGACATCCCCGGAGCAGAGGCGGATGCGGCCGAGCTGGCCGGGCAGCTCCCCGGCCAGCCGGGTCGCGTGCTCGTGCAGCCGGCTCAGGACGTGCTGGCGCTGGTCGCTGGTGCTGGCCGGTCTCATACGGCCTTCTCCTCGTGTCGTTCGCGCGGCTGCGGCGGCGCGATGTCGGTGGGGGTGACCACGGCCGCCTGGCCGAAGCGGCGGAAGCGCGAACGCCGGGCCCGGATCAGGTGGGCCGCCGGCAGTGACAGCAGCGGGCGCAGGGCCTCGAGCACCGCCTGACGCAGCAGGTTGCCGGCGGCGAGGTGATCCGTCTGGGAGCCGCCGAGCGGCTCGGGCACCACGGCGTCGACGATGCCCAGCCGCAGCAGCCACGGGGCGTTCAGGCCAAGCGCGCGGGCGGCCTCGGCCGCGGCCCGCGTGTCGTTCCAGAGGATCGACGAGCACGCCTCGGGGCTGATCACGGAGAACACGCCGTTCTCCGCGACCAGGACACGGTCGGCGACGGCCAGCGCCAGCGCGCCGCCGCTGCCGCCCTCACCGGTGATCACCGCGACGACCGGTGTGGACAGCGCGGACATCCGCTGGATGGCGTGTGCGATCGCGGACGCCTGCCCCCGCTCCTCGGCCTCCCGGCCGGGGTAGGCGCCGGGGGTGTCGATCAGCGTCACCACCGGCAGGCCGAGCCGTGCCGCCAGCGACATCACCCGCATGGCCTTGCGGTAGCCCTCGGGCTGGGGCATGCCGAAGTTGTGCGCGACGAGCTCCGGGGTCGAGTGCCCCTTCTCGGTCCCGACCACGGCCACGGCAAGCCCGTCGATCTCCGCGATGCCCGCCACGACGGCGCTGCAGTCCCCGTACAGCCGGTCACCGCGCAGTTCGATGAAGGAGTCGAACGACCGGGCGAGGTAGTCCCGGACGGTGGGCCGGGCGCTGTCCCGGGCGAGCCGGACGGTCTCCCACGGGTCCCGCTGGACCAGCCGCTGCGGGTCGGTGATGAGCACGCCGGAGCCGGCCGGCCCGTCCACCGGCAGGTCATTCGGCAGGTCATTCGACGGGTCATTCGACGGGTCAACGTCCCGCTGCTCCCGCCGGCCGACGGCGAGCAGCCTGGTCAGCACCGTCCGCAGGTCCGTCCGGTCGGCGACGATGTCGACCTGCCCCTTGCTGGCGAGGAAACCGCTGCTCTGGAACTCGGCGGGCAGTTCCTGCCCGATGGTCTGCCGGATGACCCGGGGGCCGGCGAAACCCATCCGGCTGCCGGACTCGGCGACGATCACGTCCGTGTTGGTCGCGAACGACGCCGCCACCCCGCCGTAGGTCGGGTCGGTCACCAGGCTGATGGACAGCAGGCCGTGCTCCCGGTGCCGCTCGATGGCGATGCCGGTCTTGGCCATCTGCATCAGCGACAGGCAGCCCTCCTGCATCCGGGCCCCGCCGGAGGTGGAGACGATGAGCAGGGGGAGCGCCTCGTCCACGGCGAGCTCCACCGCCAGCGTTATCATCTCGCCGACCGCCGAGCCGAGGCTGCCGCCGAGGAAGCGGAAGTCCATCACAGCCACGACGAGCTCGTGGCCGCCGATGGCGCCGGCGCCGCACAGCACCGCCTCGGCCAGCTCGGTCTCCCGCCGGGCAGCCTCCCAGCGCTGGGCGTACGGCCGGGTGTCGGTGAACCCGAGGACGTCGAAGTGGACGGGCTCGACCAGCAGTGGCCGGAAGCTGCCCTGGTCGAGGAGCTGGTCGATCCGCTGGGCGGCGGTCAGCCGGTCGTGGTAGCCGCATTCCGGGCACACGTAGAGGTTGCGGGCCAGCCGTTTGCCGTAGACGAGCGAGGCACAGGAGCCGCACCGGCTCCAGGCGGCCACGTCCGCCTCGGCGACCGTGGCCCTCACGCGGCCTCCCCGGCGGAGCCGGCCTCATGGGCCACCCCGGCGGAGCCGGGCTCATAGGTGTAAAAACGCCGCGCTATCGCGTCCTCGGGTGACCGCCAGGTCGGCAGATAGGGCTGGATGTAGTGGGACAGCCGCTCGCTGACGCGGGCGAACTCCTCATGGCCGCGCGCGTTGTCCACTGCCCGCCGGCCGTCCCCGGTCGTTTCCAGCAGGTGGACGTAGAGATCCCCGAGCGAATAGAGCGAACGGTGGGTGACGCCGGCGATCCGCGGAAGTCCGGTCGCGTCCGATTCCGCGAAGATGCGCGCGACATCCTTTTCCGCGCCAGGTGTGATCTTGGCAACAATCAAGGATCTGTGCATATTTGGTGTCCCCCTCCACCGAACGGGCCGGGAAAACCCCGGGACCGGGGCCGGCGGGGTCACTGACCCATTCACGGCGACAACGTTCCGGTTCAGACCGACCCCCCTACCGAGAGTAAGGGTGATCACACAGCGCGTCCACCGCTGCCGTCTGCGTGACCTTTGGCGGAGAGCGGCCGCCCCTCCCCGGGGCCACCCGCACCAGCCCCGCCACACCAGCCCCACCGCATCAGCCCTGCCGCACCAGCCCTGCCGCACCAGCCCTGCCAAGCCGGCCGACCGACCGACCCGACGAGCGAGCCAGCAAGGACAGCCGGCCGACAACACCGGCCGGACAGCCGTCCCCCCGCCCCACCCAGGAAAGGTGAGCATGGAACGAGTACGGAAGCGGCTGCCACAGCGACTGTTTGTTCCCTCGTTCTCATGATCCGACCTCTGATCGATGATCAGGGCGGGTCCCGAAGGAGGGGGCCGGCTCAGGGAGACAGGCCAGGGCGGCCTGGGCACAGGCGGCGTTACGGAGCAGAGATCCGCAGCCGGTGGTCGAGGGCGGTGTGGCGGCGGCCGCCGCTGACCGTGCGCACGGCCTGGCCGATGGCGCGGTGCGACCCGACCAGCACCACCAGTCTGCGGGCCCGCGTGACCGCCGTGTACAGCAGGTTACGCTGCAACATCATCCAGGCGCTGGTGGTGACCGGGATGACGACGGCCGGGTACTCGCTGCCCTGCGAGCGGTGGATGGTCACGGCGTAGGCGTGGACGAGCTCGTCCAGCTCGGTGAAGTCGTAGTCGATGTCCTCGTCCTCGTCCGTACGCACCGCGGCCTTCTGCTCGTCGAGGTCGATGCCGGTGACCACGCCGAGGGTGCCGTTGAAGACGCCGCTGGCACCCTTGTCGTAGTTGTTGCGGATCTGGGTGACCTTGTCGCCGACCCGGAAGACCCGCCCGCCGGCCCGGCGTTCGGGCGTGTCGGGACGCGCCGGGGTGAGCGCCTCCTGCAACAGGGTGTTCAGCGCGCCGGCGCCGGCCGGGCCGCGGTGCATCGGCGCGAGCACCTGCACGTCCCGGCGCGGGTCGAGCCCGAACTTCGCGGGAATCCGCCGGGCCACCACGTCCACGGTCATCGCCGCGGCCTCCTCGGCCTCGTCCGCGGCGAAGAAGAAGAAATCCGGCAGGCCGCGCACCAGCGGGTGCTCGCCGCTGTTGATCCGGTGCGCGTTGGTGACCACCCCGGACTGCTGCGCCTGGCGGAAGACCTGCGTCAGGCGCACGTGCGGGACCGGCGTCCCCGCCGCCAGCAGGTCGCGCAGCACCTCCCCGGCCCCGACGGACGGGAGCTGGTCGACGTCGCCGACCAGGAGCAGGTGCGCCCCGGGCGCGACCGCCTTGGCCAGCTTGTTGGCCAGCAGCAGATCGAGCATGGACGCCTCGTCGACCACGACGAGGTCGGCGTCCAGCGGGCGGTCGCGGTCGTAGGCGGCGTCCCCGCCGGGACGCAGCTGCAGCAGCCGGTGCACGGTGGACGCGTCGTGCCCGGTCAGCTCGGTGAGCCGTTTGGCCGCCCGGCCGGTGGGCGCGGCCAGCACGATCTTCGCACCCTTGGCCTGGGCGAGCGTGACCACGGAGCGTACGGTGAAGCTCTTGCCACACCCCGGCCCGCCGGTGAGGACGGCGACCTTCTCGGTCAGGGCCAGCCGCACCGCCGCCCGCTGGGCGGGGGCGAGCTCGGTGCGCGTCCGCCCGTGCAGCCAGGCCAGCGCCCGGTCCCAGTCGACGTCGGCGAACGCCGGCATCCGGTCGGCAGGCGCGCGCAGCAGCCGCCGGAGCTGGCCGGCCAGGGAGATCTCCGCACGGTGGAAGGGCACCAGGTAGACCGCGGCGACGGGGACGTCCGGATCCTCCCCGGGGATCTCCTCGCGGACGACGCCCTCCTCGGTGACGAGCTCGGCCAGACACTCGATCACCGCGCCGGTGTCGACCTGCAGGATCTTGACCGCCTCGGCGATCAGCCGCTGTTCGGGCAGGAAGCAGTTCCCGTCCCCGGTGGACTCCGACAGGGTGAACACCAGCCCGGCCTTTATCCGCTGCGGGCTGTCGTGCGGAATCCCGACGGCCTTGGCTATCGTGTCCGCGGTACGGAACCCGATGCCCCACACGTCGGTGGCCAGCTGGTACGGCTGTGTGCGCACCACCTCGACCGACCGGTCGGCGTACTGTTTGTAAATACGCACCGCCAGCGACGTCGACACCCCGACGCCCTGGAGAAAGACCATCACCTCCTTGATGGCCTTCTGTTCCTCCCAGGCGGCCGCGATCGCCTTCGTCCGTTTGGGGCCGAGTTTCGGGACCTCGATCAGCCGTTCGGGATGCTGCTCGATGACGTCCAGGGCGTCGATACCGAAATACTCGACAATGCGCTCGGCGAGCCTCGGCCCAATACCCTTGATCAGCCCGGACCCGAGATACCGCCGGATACCCTGGATCGTCGCCGGCAGCACGGTGGTGTAGTCCTCGACGTGGAACTGCCGGCCGTACTGCGGATGCGAGCCCCACCGCCCCCGCATCCGCAGCGACTCGCCCGGCTGCGCGCCCAGCAGCGCGCCCACCACGGTGATCAGCTCGCCGGACCGCCCCGTGTCCACCCGGGCGACGGTGTACCCCGTCTCCTCGTTGGCGTAGGTGATCCGTTCCAGCACCGCATCCAGCACCGACCCGTGGAACGGCTGCGCGGCTGCCATGGCAAGTACCGATATCACGGCCGGCCGCCGGTTCTACGACGGGCTCCCGCCGTTCCGCGGCAGACTGTCACAGGGCGAATGCGGACTGTCATGAGATGGCGGCAGACTGTCGTGCCACTGGTCGGCCGCGGCGGCGAGCTGCCGGGCCCAGGCGTCCAGGATGCGCGTTCCGGCCCGGGCGGAGGAACCGGTGGGATCACCCAGCACGCCGTTGGGGCTGACCGCGCGCACCCCGGACTCCCGCAGCACCGGCAGGAGCTCACCGATCGGACGGGCCACCCCGGGCTCGACCCGGTCGAGGCGCACCGCCTGCCCGCGCAGCGCGAGCATCGCCGAGGTCTCGGTGCGGCCGGCGTGGGCGTCGTCCGCGGGCCCGCCGGGCAGCCAGGCGAGCACCCGCCGGCCCTCGCCGCGCAGCCTGGCGACGGCGCGGCGCAGCGGCGCGGCGTTGCCGCCGTGCCCGCAGACCAGCAGCACCCCGGCGAACGCGTCCGCCGAGCGGACAAGCTCGACCAGCAGCAGCTCGACGCCGTCCTGCCCGATCGACAAGGTGCCGGGAAAGCCCGCGTGCTCGCCGCTGGAGCCGTACGGCAGCGCCGGCGCGACGAGCACCCAGGGGCGGGCGCGGGCGAGCCGTTCGCACAGCGCCGTGGCGAGCTCGGTGTCCACGGTGAGCGGCAGGTGCGGCCCGTGCTGCTCGGTCGCGCCGAGGGGGACGGCGAGCACGCTGCTGGCGGCCCGTCCGGCCACCTCGGGCCAGGTGAGCTCCGCCAGCCGCCAGGGCCGCACAGCGGTCACGGCACGTAATTCCCGCCCAGGATGCGACGCGCTCCCGAAACCAGCGCGTGGCATGGTCTCAGGCGGGATGCACCGCGGGCCTGCAGGACACGGCGAAGGTACGCGGTCACCGTGCCGGTGCCGGGCCAGCCGGACAGCTCCGGGAGCAGCGGCGCGAGCGTGCCCGCGCGCGCGGCGCCCCACCAGACCCCGGCGCCGTAGGCGGCGTCGTCGAGCGTCCGCAGCAGCAGCCAGCGCGGCGGATCCACGTCCGGCCGCCGCTGGTACCACTCGTACAGGTGCCGTCCCAGCGCCAGGGCCAGCAGCCACCTGCCCCGCCTGGTGCCCGCCAGCAGCGGGACGGCCGCCGGCCACCAGGCGCCGGTCACCGCGTCGGCGAGCAGCCGGCCCGCGCCGAGATGCCCCAGCGCCGCCACCCGCAGCGCCCCGGCGGCGGGCACTCCGAGCGGCGCCAGCCTGCGTGGCAGCAACGCCGCCGTAC
>NZ_CAKKTL010000166.1:844-11768 GCF_920664355.1 Protofrankia sp. CiP1_Cm_nod2 | reverse complement strand
CGTCACTCCGGTCGACGGCCTGGCCAAGACCGCACCGACCCGCTCGCACGGCGACCCGCAGGCGGGACCTCGTACGACTACGACCAACGCCATGCGGCCCAGACCCGGAGGCAACGTGCCCATCGAACGCGCCGCGCTTCTCCTCGACGGGCTGACCGGGATGTTCACCTCGTTGGGGTTCGACGCTCTCCAGGACGAGGTGTTCCGGAACCTGGTGATCGCCAAGCTGGTGGAGCCGACCTCGATTCTGGACACCGGCAGGGTCCTGACGGACCTCGGCGCCGCACCGGCGAGCGAGAAGACGATGCGTCGTGCCCTGCTCCGCGCCCGCCACGGCGGCTACCGCGGCAGGCCCGCCGCGCTGTGCTTCGCCCACGCCGTGGCCGCCAGGGTGGATAAAGCTGTGACGGGCTTGCAGCTACACGAGAGAGTCGCGTGACTGAAGTAGTCGCAGTGCCGCGAGTGCATCCGCGAGCGGGATGCGCTCCTGTTCGAGGCGTCGATGCCGTACCCAGGTGGGGTCGGTAAGGGCACCGTACATGGCGCGTTCGTCGGCGGTCAGGTACGGTACGTCGCGGCGTCTGCCGGGGCCGAGCGGTGTGCTGCGGCGATCGAGTGAGGTACCGAATCGCTCGTACCGTTCGAACGTCACCATGTCCATGAGCACCGTTCCCCGGTCTTCGGGTTGGCCAGCGCCCACAGGATCGGCATGCCCGTCGGGGTGCAGACCAGGTAGAGCTTGAGCCCCCAGTAGAACCGGGAGTGCGACGCGCAGTAGCCGTAGCCGGCCCAGCCGGCCAGCTCCGAGCGTTTCACGGTCGGCCGGGACATCCCGCACGGCACCGGGGTGGCGTCGGTGATCCAGTGGTTGTCGAACCAGAAGTCACTGTCGACGGCGAGCACCCTGATCACCTCCTTGACCAGCGGTAACGCCGTCTTCAGCCGCCGGTTGTAGCCGGACTGGCCCGGCAGGTACGGGAACATCCCGGCCAGGTGTTTGCGGGCGTGGCGTAGCCAGCGTGCTTCGGAGCGGTGGCCGAGCAGGGCTTGGGCGACCGCGAGGCAGACGAGTTCGGAGTCGCTCAGCGTGGGCGGCCGGCCTGTTCGTCGCCTCCCTCCGATCCGGTCGTCGATCTTCACATAGAGTGCGGTCAGGAGGGTTTCCAGGTCTTGCGTCACAACTCGATCTTGGAAGCCCTCTCTCTATTCACGATCACCGCCCGCCCAGCGTTCGGACTTACTCGTCTAGCGGACCGCCCGCGAGCGGCTTAGCGGGACTTTCCGTTCCGATGCTCCAACTAGCGCGAATCGCATCGGATGCGAACACGCGTCACCCTGCATACGAGGTTGCACCGAGGGGCCGTGGCCTGGGCTTTTATGGGTCCGGAACGCGGAGGATCATCGTCTCACGGCGCGCCGCACGGTTGCGCGCGGGCCCCTGATCGGCCGTTTCGCATCAAATGCAAGGATTCTGCATCGGATGCGGATGGGTTGGGGGTTACGGTAGGTGGCGGATCGGGAGTCGGTCGCGGGAGCAGCGGGGTTGTACCTCGTGGCTGGGGTGCCGCTGCTGCGGGCGGACGAGCAGGTGTTCGCGGCGATGATCGAGGGCTGGGCCAGTCAGCAGACGGCCCGCAATCTGGCGGCGGGCACGGTCGAGGGGCGGGTCCGCGCGGTACGGGCGTTCGCTCGGCACGCGGAGGCGTATCCCTGGGCCTGGACGGCAGCGATGGTCGACGACTGGTGCACCGATCTGCGGGCGGTGAGGAACCTGCGCCGCTCGACGCTGCGGAACTACCAGGAGGCGGTCCGGCTGTTCTGCGCCTACACGACCGATCCCGCCTACGGCTGGGCGCAGCGCTGCGAGCAGGAGTTCGGCTCGCACCCGGTGCAGGTCTGCCACGAGTGGAACACCGCGGTGCACGCTCAGCAGGCCGAGAGCGACCCGGGCAAGCGGGCGTTCACGCTCGACGAGCTGCAGGCGTTCTTCGATCACGCAGACGAGCAGGTCAGCCGGATCCGCGCGGCCGGGCGCAAGGGCTGGCTGCCGGCGTTCCGTGACGCGGTGCTGTTCAAGGTCGCCTACTCCTACGGGCTGCGCCGCCGGGAGGTGCGGATGCTCGACCTCGCCGACTTCGGCCGCAACCCGCACGGCCCCGAGTTCAGCGACTACGGCGTCTGCCAGGTCCGGTTCGGCAAGGCCTCGAAGGGTTCGCCGCCGAAACGGCGCAGCGTGCTGACCGTCTGGACCTGGACCCCTGAGATCCTCGACGAGTGGGTGAGCGACTTCCGGCTGCTGCTCGCCCCGGACGGCGGCCCGGCTCTCTGGCCGTCCGAGCGGGCCCCGCGGGTCGCGCTGACGCAGATCAACGCCCGGTTCGCCACCTACCGCGACGCCCTCGGCCTGGACCAGGCCCTCGACGTCCACGCGCTGCGCCGCTCCTACGTGACCCACCTGATCGAGGACGGCTACGACCCGCTGTTCGTCCAGCAGCAGGTCGGCCACGAGCACGCCTCGACGACCGCGATTTATACCTGCGTGTCCTCGGACTTCCGGACGCGCACTCTGCGCCGCGCGCTCGATCAGACCTTGGCCGCGGCTCTGACGCCGACGGAGAAGGCGCGATGACGGTCAGGCGGCAGGTCAGCTACCAATGGCGGCTGCGCGAGGTGATGGCCACCCGCGGCCTTTTCACCATCACCGACCTTGTCCCGCTGCTCGCCGAACGGGGCATCACCCTGTCGGCCTCGCAGGTCCACCGGATCGTCATCGGAACCCCGGAACGGCTCTCGCTGCCGGTGCTCGCCGCGCTCTGCGACATCCTTGAGGTCACCCCGGCCGAGCTCATCGCGACCCGCGCGGTCAACGCCGCGCCGCGACGGGCGGCCGTCGGCGACGGCCCGGCGCCGGTCGACCTGGCCGGTGAGATCCGGCCGAAGCGGGCCCGGCTGCGCCCCGAGTGACGGCCCGGACCGGCCGCTACACCGCTGAGCAGTACGAACGCTGGCACATCCGCGTCTGCGCACGCTGCGCCCGGCGGGCGTCTCTGTCGGCGAACTGGTCGGACGGGCCGATCTGCCGCAGCTGCTACGACCGGGCCGCCCGGACCTACGGCCGCTGCCCCGGCTGCGCTGCCGAACGTCTCCTGCCCGGCCGCCGGGGCGACGGGACAGCGCTCTGCCGGGACTGCGCCGGCATCACCCGCGACTTCTTCTGCTCCCGCTGCGGCTTCGAGGGCCTGCTGCTCGGCGGCCGGCTTTGCGAACGCTGCACCCTCACCGACCAGCTCACCACCGCCCTCGACGACGGCACAGGGAACGTCAGCCCACCGCTGATGCCGCTGCTCGACGCGGTGCGCGCGATGCCCAGGCCGAAAAGCGGCCTGGCCTGGCTGCGCAATGCCCGGGTCCGCGAACTGCTCGCCGACCTGGCCGCCGGGCGCATCGAGCTGACGCACGAGGCCCTGCACCCGCTGCCGAACTGGCGGACCGTCGCCTACCTCCGCGACCTGCTGATGGCCTGCGGCGCGCTGCCCACCGTCGACAAGCAGCTGCTGCACCACGAGACCTGGCTGCACCGCCAACTGACCGAGCTCGACGGCCAGCCCCATGCCCGGCTGCTGCGCCAGTTCGCGACCTGGTCGCAGCTCCCCCGGCTCCGCCACCGGGCGGCAGCGCGCCCGCTGACCACGCACAGCCGCAAGACGGCGGCAGAGCAGTTCACCCAGGCCCGCCTGTTTCTGACCTGGCTCGACGAACGCGGCCGGACCCCGGCCACCCTCGCCCAAGCCGACGTCGACGGCTGGCACGCCACCCACCTCGACCACGCGAAACGTTCCCTGCGGGCGTTCCTGACCTGGGCGATGAGCAGCGGCCAGCTACCCCACCGCGACCTGCCCCGCCTCCGGATCGCCCGCGCCGAGCCACTCACCCAACGCCACCGCCTCGACCTGGTGAAAGCCGTCCTCACCAGCGAGACCGGCACGTCGTCGACCCGCGCGGCGGCCTGCCTGATGCTGCTCTACGCCCAGCCCGCCAGCCGGATCGTGCGCCTCACCGTCGACGACATCACCACCGACGACGGCCAGGTCCTGCTACGGCTCGGCGACCCGCCCGTCCCGGTGCCCGAACCGTTCGCCGCTCTCCTCCTGGCCGCCGCGGCCCAGCGGAGCAACATGAACACCGCCACAAACCCGGACAGCCGCTGGCTGTTCCCCGGCCGCCGCGCCGGCCAGCCGATGCACCCCGGCAGCCTGCTCGACCACATCCGCACTCTCGGGATCCCGAACCAGGCCGCCCGCACCGCCGCGCTACGCCAGCTCGTTTTGCAGGCCCCGGCTCCGGTCGTCGCCCAGGCCCTCGGCTACCACCCGACCACCACCCAGTGGCACCGCGCCGACGCCGGCGGAACCTGGACCCACTACGCCCCAGGTGACCACGGCAGACAGACGCCGACCGCCAGATAGCTCGCCGCGTCGCCGCAACGGTCGAAGGAGAAGAGTCATGCTGCCGCCGGACAATCATGTGCACAGCCAGTGGTCATGGGACGCGCCCGCGGGGTCGATGGAAGATACCTGTCTACGTGCGCTCGAACTCGGGCTGCCCTCGGTGGCGTTCACCGAACATGCTGACCTCACTCCCTGGACCCACAAACCAGACGAGGAGGTCCCAGACGCGTGGCGCCCTCTGCTCGCCGAAGGCGTCCTGACTCCGCCCCCGCTCGACCTGGACGGCTACCGAGAATGCCTGGCGTCGTGCCGGGAACGCCATCCTGAGCTGCGCATCCTGTCGGGCATCGAGCTGAGCGAACCTCACTGGCACACCGCCCGCGCCGAGACGCTGCTCGGCATGGGTCCCTTCGAGCGGGTACTGGCCTCGATCCACTCCGCGCCGGCCGCCGACGGCTCCGGCTTCACCGAGGTCTCCCGCCAGTACATCGATCAGCAACCGGACAAGGTCGTGCGGGCCTACCTGTCCGAGACCATGCGCCTGATCGAGCAGTTCGCGGCGTTCGACGTCCTCGCGCACATCGACTACCCGGTCCGCTCCTGGCCCGCGGACGCGAGGCCCTACGACCCAGACGACTTCGAGGACGAGTACCGCGACGTGCTGCGCTGCCTGGCAACTGCCGACAAGGTCCTCGAAGTCAACACGCGGGTCCCGCTGCACCGCCAGGTGCTGGCCTGGTGGCACGAGGAGGGCGGCCAGGCCATCACCTTCGCCAGCGACGCCCACGACCCTGGCGCACTCGCCCGAGGCTTCCGCGACGCCGCGCGCATGGCTGAGGCTTCGGGCTTCCGCCCAGGCCCAGATCCGCATGCCTTCTGGGGCCGCAGCTGACCCGTCGGGCGATCGCCAGTCCTGCCTCGCCCGCCGGCCGCCCGCACGCGAGCGGTCTCCACACCCCGCAAGCCCTCACAACCAGTGACGGTCAACGGCTCGATCTTGGGAATACAGGCCACCCGAACACGCGATCCTGCCAGTCTCGCGGGCCGTTCCAGCGTTATCTGGTGGTACGGCCTGTTCTCCCAGGTCAGGGCGTTGGGCGACCGTAAGCCAAGTAAGGCAGGTTACCTGGGCATGCGGACCTGGCGGTCAGCAGGTCGCGCGGGGCCCGGACGGCAACGGACCGGGCCCCGCGCGAATGCCGTGGTCAGAGTCCTTGCGTCAGGAAGACGGCGTCCGGGACCTGAACGGTCTCGGGGGCGGTGCGGGGGAGGAGACCGAGGATTTGGGCGGCGACGTACTGCGCCGACATCATGGCTCCCTCCTGCCAGCCGGGCAGCGGGGATGCCTGGTCACCGACGACGTAGAAGCGGCCGTCACCCTCGGGCTGGAGGAGCTGCTTGTAGGCGACCTGGTGGTCGGGGTCGGCCGGGTCCCAGTCGGCCCAGCCGCCGAGCTGGTGGGGCACCTTGTGCCAGGCGATGGTGACGCCCAGGTCCTGGGGCACGGTGGTCTTCTCCAGGAACTCCCGGTGCAGCTGAGCCGCGCCGTCTCGGGCCAGGCGCAGTCGCTCGTCCGGCGCGAGCTTGCCCGTCTCCTTGGCGTTCTCACCGAAGTTGTAGGCCCCGGTGAGGGTGCCCGTCTTGGAGAAGTAGTCGTTGGACGGGTACCAGAACTGGGTGATGGGGTGGTCGGTGAAGTTGATGCCGCCGTAGATCTGGTTGTGGTCGTCCTCCCAGAACCGGCGGTTGGCCTGCCAGCCGACCTTGCATGTCGGCGCGAAGTCCACCGCTTCCACGGCGTTGCGGAACTCCGTGGAGAAGCCGGTCAGCGTGAGCTGCTTCAGCACCGGCAGCGGGATGTTGCTGACGCAGTAGTCGGCCGACGCCGTCAGCTCCTGGCCCCCCGAGTAGTAGGTGATGCTGACGCCGTCGCCCGTCAGGTCGACCGAGGTGACCTCGGCGTTCAGCTGGACCGTCGCGCCATACTCGGTGGTGATCCGTTCGGTGAGAGCGTGGACGATCTTGTCCATGCCGCCGACCGGCTGGAACATCGTGGCCTGCCACATGTAGTCCACGGGCTGGTAGAAGCGGTGCTTCCAGAACTCCGAGGTGACCAGATCGGACAGGGGCAGCGGGGGCGCGGGCGTGGGGTGCTCGTGGACGTCGAGGGGCTCGGCGTAGCCGGAGCGGGTGGAGCCGTGGTACTCACCCTCCTCGTCCAGGTCGCCGAACTTGCGCAGCAGGTCCCGCAGCAGGCCGGTGAACTCGTCGTCCCCGGTCAGGGTGGCGGACAGGAGCGCGGCGAGGTGGCCGCGGGTGTCGTTGGCGACGCGCCGGTTGCGCCAGGGCTGGCCGGGCGGGGTGTGGCCCGCGCGGTGCACGACGTTCGCCGTGGTCTCCATGACGTACGGCTCCAGCGCCACCCCGAGGTCGGTGCAGTACTTCAGCACCCGGCGGTGGTGGTACGGAATGCGGCCGGGGCCGAGGTTGAGGTACAGGCCCGGATCGAAGGCACAGGTGTGGGTCAGCTCCAGACTGCCGCCCTCGCCGTCGAGTTCGTACAGCTTGTCGCCGTTGCGGACGGTGCGGCTGCGGCCGCCGGTTCGGGACTGCGGCTCCAGGACCGTGCACCGGTAGCCGAGCCTACCCAGTTCGTAGGCGGCGGTCAGTCCGCCGATGCCCGCGCCGAGGATCAGCACCGACTTCTCCTCGCCGGCCGCCGCGCGTGGTGCGGCGGCGAAGTCCGGCGCGGCGCCTTCGCCGGAGCTCAGCGGGCCGGCGAGGCCGGACATAGCTGCGTAGAGTGCCTGTGCGGACGGGACAGTCGGCGTGCGCGTGGTCATGGATCACCTTTCGGGTCGGGCGCAAGGGTGCCGCTCCCGGTTCGCCCGGCCCCTGCGAACTGCCCGGTGCAGAAACCCGCAGGTGGGCCACCGAGTGGCGGAGCGTTTCACGAGCGACCACCTATGAAACGGCCTGCGCCATGATCAATCTCAGCGCTAACCACGGTTCCATTGATCCCCGAGGCCGTCATCACCCAGACCGGGTGATGACGGGCGGAGCGGCGTCGGGCCGGGCACGCGGGATATCCGCGGCGGCCGGCCGGGCCGGCGCATCTACGTGGCCTGTTCGCGCAGGTCACGGGGGTGGACCTCCTCCACCACTACTCCAAAAATCTTGACCTCCTCAACGACCTTAAATGGCTACTCAAAGTAATAAAAGATAACGAAAATAACGACGAACCCGACGAACCGGATCTTCACGACCAAGCGGCCCGCCACCGCGGAGGCCGCCCATGAGCGGCGCTCACCAGGCTGATCCCTGGCGCAACACCATCCTCCTTGGCGACGCCCGCACCCGTCTGGCCGACCTGCCGCCGGCCTCCGTGGACTGTGTCATCACCAGCCCGCCGTACTACGGCCTGCGGGACTATGGCACTGCCGGGCAAATCGGCCTGGAAGCCGATGTTGCCAGCTGGGTGGCCGACCTCCGCGCCGTCCTAGCCGAAGTCGCTCGGGTGCTCAAGCCCAGCGGCGTGCTGTGGCTGAACCTCGGTGACGGCTACGCCCGCCATCCCCGGGAAGGCGCCCCGGTCAAGAGCCTGCTGCTCGGCCCGGAACGGCTGGCCCTCAGCCTGCTGGCCGACGGCTGGCGCTTGCGCAACAAGGTCATCTGGGCCAAGACCAACCCGATGCCGTCAAGCATCCGGGACCGGCTGAGCGCCAGCTACGAAGTGGTCTACAGCTTCACCCGGGCCCGGTCGTACTTCTTTGACCTTGATGCCATCCGGGTGCCGCACCGCAGCGCCCAACCACCGCAGGCCAGCGCCACCGGCCGGGCCTATCCCCCGGCTTCGGCCGTGGCAACCGTCAACCGCACCCGGCGGACCAACCGCAACACCGGGCTCGGCAGCCTCAAGGTCAACGGCCTCACCGGCCACCCGCTCGGCAAGAACCCGGGCGATGTCTGGTGGTTGGCCACCGCCGGCTACCGGGAGGCGCACTTCGCGACCTTCCCGATCGCGCTGGCCGAGCGGCCGCTGCTGGCCAGCTGCCCGGAGCGGGTGTGCGTGGGCTGCGGGAAGCCGTGGACGCGGGAACCGGCCCGCCGGCGCGGCCACTTGGCCGTGCTCGGCGAGCTGCGCCCGAGTTGCGACTGCCAAGTCGGCTTCCGGCCAGGCGTGGTGCTCGATCCGTTCCTGGGCGCCGGCACGGTGGCTGTGGCGGCCGAGCGGCATGGCCGGGAGTGGGTGGGGATCGAGCTGAACCCGGAGTATGCGGCGCTGGCCGAGGCGCGGATCGTCAAGGCACGGACGAAGATCGCAGCCGGTCGGGTTGGAGAGGCACAGGCTTCGCCCGAGGTGTCGGCGACGCCAGCTGCAGCCGGAGCCGTGGCGGCATCTACGGCGGGTCCTGACCAGCGAACCAGAGCGGTTGCCCGGCAGGTAGCTACTCGTACTGCAGCCGTACGCCCGCATGATCCGCGAGCTGCTTGATGTGGCGGGTTTTGCGGGCGGAGTCGACCCTGCTGGTTTATTCAGGCTGCTGCCTGGGTGAAGTCGAGGCGGGCGAGGTGGGTGGCGCGGGTGCGGTCGAGGGGTTGGCCGGTCCAGTAGGCGTCGAGCCGGATCATGTTGATGGCCGTTGCGGCGATGTTGTGCTCGAGGGTTGTTTTCGGTAAGCCGACGTAGCGGGCGGTGCGGGTGCCCGTGACGTGGGTGGCCTGGCGCATGGTGCCCTCGATCCCGGCCCGGGCGGCGTAGCGGCGTTTCCATTCGTCGGTCGTCTGTTCGGCCCGCGCGGCGGCGAGGGCTTCGTGCAGGTCACGGTCCCGGATGGTGATCTGCCGGCGGGTGCCCTTCGTGCACAGCTCACGTTTCGGGCAGGGGCCGCAGTCCGCCTTTGCCCAGGTGACCACGATCGCGTCGGTGTCCCGCTGGCGGCACGGGGTCCAGGACGTGCTGGCCACTCCCTGGGGGCAGGTGCCGTGTTGCTGGTCGAAGTCGAAGGAGAAGCTCGCCTTGTCGTAGCCCTGTGCGGCCCTGGCCTGGGCGGACTGGTCGAGCAGGACCGGGGTGACCAGCGTGACCCCGTGGGTCCGGGCGGAGCGGACGATCTGCTCGGCGCTGGGATACCCGGAGTCGAGCAGGTGCTCGGCGGGCAGCAGCCGGTTGCGCGCCAGCCCGGTGTGGATCTCCTCGAGCGCGGCGGCGTCGGAGGTGGTCGCCGCGGTGGTCAGCACCCCGGTGATCAGGTTGGGGAGGTCGCCGCGCCCGGCACTGTCCGCCGCCTGCGGGGTCGTCGGGGTTGGCGCGGGGTCGGGTGGGTTGCAGGTCTCGCTGACGTGGACCTTGTAGCCGTCCCAGCCGTGGTCGCGTTTGATGCTGTGGCGGGCGTCGAGGTCGTAGGGAGAGATCAGGCGGTCTCTGCCGGGCGGGAGACCGTCCCCGCCCTCGGACTCGCTCTCCCGCCGCCGCACCACCTCCGCACCCCTCGACGTGGTGGTCCGGTAGAACTGCTGGCACCAGACGCGGCGTAGGGCGTCGACGGCGGGCAGTTCGCGCAGCCACGGCGGCGCGGTGGGCGCGGCGACCTGTTCGAGCAGGTGGTAGCCGTCGCGGCCGTGGTCGAGCATGAGCGCCGTGCGCCTCGTCTCGGACTCGGGCAGGTGCCAGTTGTCGATCCGCGCCCCGTAGCGCAGCTGCCAGGACGGGTCGATCACCCCGGTCAGCCAGTCCGGGGCGGCGCTGGCCAGCGCCTCGAGCGCGGCGCGCAGGGTCTCCCCGGCCAGTTCGAGACGGCACAGGTGCCGGATCGCCCCGAGCACGTGGGTGGAGTCGGTGCGTGCCCGCCCGCCCGCCTTCACCAGCCCCCGGGCGGCCAAGCGAGCGAGCAGCGCGTCCAGAGCGAGGGTCGAAAGATCCCCCTCGACGAGCCGCGTGCGGAACTCGGACAGGACGCTGGCATCGAACCCGGCGTCGTCGAGCTCGAGGCCGAGGGCGTATTTCCAGGACACCCGGTCGCGGACCGCGTCCGCGGCCTGCCGGTCCGTGAGGTTCTCGCTGAACTGCAGCACCGTGACCATCATCAGCTGGCCCGGGGAGATCCCCGGACGGCCCCGCACCCCGAACGCCGCGGTGAACCGCTCGTCCTCGTAGACCGCGGCAAGCTCGTCGCGGATGTGCATCGCCAGGTTCCCCTTCCGGAACGCGGCGCGGGCGACCTGCGCGGTCAGCGGGGGAACCTCGGGCCAGGGCCTCGGGTGCAGGGACACACACGCCATCATCCCGACGCGATGCCCGACGATCCGCCACCGGACCACGTGTTGCCCGCCGCGTTGGACAGCGCCGACATCGTCACACAACGCCGACCCAACGTGTCGATGGCACCGTCGACACGATCAAATCCGGCCCCGGCTGCCATCCGCCTCGACCGCACCTCACCGCCTGAATAAACCAGCAGGGTCGTACCAGGGTG
>NZ_CAKKTL010000166.1:0-476 GCF_920664355.1 Protofrankia sp. CiP1_Cm_nod2 | reverse complement strand
CGCGGTCGCGGTGGTCGGTGGCGTCGTGGGGGTGGTGGCCGGTGGTGGCGTACCAGCAGAGGGTCACTGTCTGGCAGGCGAGGCCGAACGGGATGGTGCGTTCGACGGCGTGGGCGGTGCGGTTGTGGGCCTGACCGACCCCGAAGATCTGCTTGGCGTCTTCGATCATGACTTCGACCGACCAGCGGGCGGCGTACCGCTCGACGATGTGGGCGGGTTTGGTCAGGGTGTCGGTGGTGACCAGCGCCAGGTCGTAGGTGCCGGCGCGGCCGGTGTGTTCGCGTACGAGGACGACGGTGACGGGGCGGGGGCCGAACACGCCGTACCACAGGCAGCGGATCGCTGCGGCGTGCACGGTGGTGGTGTGGCCGTAGCGGGTCACGGGGAGCGGGGTGAACGTCGCGGTGGCGGCGAGTTGGGCCAGCGGGCCGAGCCGGTCGCCCTTGAGGCGGGGGCGGCCACGCCGGCCGGTCCGC